>SCUC01000052.1 GCA_004322375.1 Bacteroidota bacterium | reverse complement strand
CCGGGGTTCGATTGCTCCTGTTTCTTCAATACGAACAGGATAGCCTTCAAGTTCTTTGGGAAGTTTTCTTTTAAGTTCATCTGTCAGCTTGACAACCATAACGCCGATGCAGGGCGTTCCATCGTCAAGCGCGCCAACATACACTCCGACAACGCCTTCAATTGCCATCAATTCCTCCGTATGAGCTTCTTTAACGAGATTGATATCTTTCAATGGTTTTTGGGGTTGATTAGAGGGTTGTTCTTTTGTGCATCCATAGCATAATAAAGTTATGGTTAGCAGAAAACATGTATTCAGGATTCTCATCGTACAGTTTAATATAACGCACGAACCTAGTTTTAAATATATAGGGTTGTTCCAAAAATTACCCCGGCTCCACTCTGCGTCCTCGCAGAGTGAAGGATACTATTTGGTGTTGATGTCTCTGCGAGGACGCTCTACGAGCCGTTGGCAGAAACGAGCGAGAGGGTTTTTGGAACAACCCTATAGAATTTTGTTTTCACGACTCTAACTCATCCCCCTTCCCCCTTCTCTTTGCAAGAGAAGGGGGATTGAGGGGGTTGAGTTCAGAGGGTTTCAACTAATTTTTTTTGAAAACTGTCTTTGTGCAACATCAATTACGATAAAAAAACACCCGTCTCCTCTTGAGGGAGACAGGTGTTATGATGTTGTTTTTAGAATTGTTAATTCGGTTATTGTCCAACCATGGTTGCGCCCGCCCAGCTTAATACCTGACCGATTGGGTTGGCAATGCCATTTGTTGAGCTGCCTGCAAAACATAAGCCGACTGCCTGAGGAGCAGTGGTAACATCTTGAACCATTAACGAACCGGAATCACCCGATTGAATGAACCGTCCGCCTTTCAGGACTATTTGTCCCGTGAAAGTTTTTGTAAATGCTGTGCCGCCGGCACATTCGTTATCATACGTGATGCTGACTGTTGCATTCAAGCCGGAAACAGTGGAACGGGTCAAACCGCTCGTTCTGCCGCTCTTTTTCACTGCTTGATTTAAAAACGCCGCAACTCCTGTACCTGCTTTAATAACTCCAATTTCAAGAATTGAGCCGTCTGTGCGGACCATTCCGGAGATAACGGGAGCAATAGCTGCGTCAACATTGGTTCCTGGCAAGCTCTTCAATCCTGAAAGTGTGGCAACATTTTGCGCGTTGTTCGCGTTGCAGCTAACATCAATCAATCCCGGCTGGATAACCGGATCGCCTGCGTTGGCAGTGCGGCTGTTCCCGCCGTTGACGATGTCAGCTTCGAGAACGTGATAATTGCTAAGGATGTACTGTGAACCGCCCTTGGAAACGAGTGAACCGAGTGTTCCACCGCAGCAATAGCCGTTCGCTAAATCATAGCGCCAGCCGCCGGATGTTCCAAGCTGAATGGGGGGCGTTTGTTTCGCTGTGTGGCTTACGCCGCCGCCGCCGGATTTTAACGCTTTAAATTTTCCTGTAACCTGAGTAACAACGGGCACGCCATTGAGTTCTCTGGGAATTGCAAATGTCTGTTTTGCGCCTTTGATTGTCGAGGCGGATTTCTCCAGGTACACCATAATAGCAAGCCGCCCGTCATCGGTCAAACCGGTAGCTGTTCCGACTACGTTCGGGTCTTCCATAAAGCGGGCTGTGTTCTGATTTTGCACTGCCATAACTTCGCGCACTGCTTCCGAGTTTTCAGTGAGCTTGGAAAATGCTTGATCTTGTGATGTAGCCGTAGGCGATGCCGATTCTTGTTGGTCGCTGCATCCTGTCCAGAACATGACCGATGATGTTAGAACCAAACCTAATATCGCTATCGCTACAAAAGGTAATTTGATAAGAGATTTTTTCATATCTCTCTCCTTGATTAATAATGTTGTGGATTAGTTAGTTATGAAGAACTTTAATTTCTATTCTGGAAAATATTAAAATAATCTTTTTTCAAGTTGCCGGGTATGATATCGGACACGCTGAACACAAGCACATTTGCAACCGAGAGTATAAGTTTTTTTTTGATAACTGTCAAGAAAATTGCGAAATAAATTCGCATTTTTCTCCCTGCCATTCCAGCCCGGCCTATACCCCGAAAAACCACTCCGTGCTGCGGGTCAGTCTATAAAACGTTGTTTTAACTATATTGGGCATAAACCCTGTGAGGATGGCTGCCTCAAAAGTGGAACAATGTAGAGTCCGATTCGAAATCGGACGAATAAACAGTATAAATTCTTCAAAATTCGTTATGTCCATTTGCGAAATGGACTCTACCTTATACTTTTAGGACAGCCCTTTTCTCTTTGACTTTTATCCGGAGTTATACTATTACCACCCCGTTGGTGTTATTAATCTGTCTATCCCGCAAGGGATGACATTATTGTAGTATGGTTTGGAAAATTACTATAAAACCCTGAAAGGGTGACATTATTAGTCTTTTCTGCTGGAGTCTCAGCTGACCCTGAAAGAATTATAAATGTTTACGATGGAAAACTTTGCTTAAAACAGGCTAATTTCTCCTATTTCTGCAATATTTTTATGCCTGTAGATAGCGATTGGCATTCTCTCCCTTGCAATGAGCTTTTAGTCCCATTTCTCAATACTGAGAACAGTATTCACAAAAAGCCATAATTTCGCCTCTTTTGAAAGCACTTCAATGGAATGGTTCTTGCAAAATGTATTCTCAACTCCAGAAATACCGTGAGTAAATTGAACAAATGTTTCCAAGAAAGGAGAGTCAGCGATGAACGCCACAACGTTCTCCCAACGAATTCAATTTCATTTCTTTGTTCTTTCCCCCTATGCCATTGTATTGCTTGTGATTGCGTTCCTGTTCGGTTGCCAGCAAAAAAAAGAACAGGTAAAGCAAGAACCCCAGCCGACTGTTACGCTTGAAAATCTGCAAACAGCGTACAACAAGGCAATGAGGCACAACTTCATGTACTCGAAATTCGTCCCACAGGCTGAAAAGGAGAAGAACAAGGAAATGGCGAATTTATACCGAGCGATTGCCCGATCAGAAGAAATCCACGCGCAACAGCACGCCGCGCTCCTACGAAGCAAAGGCATCGAGCCGAAGGAACCGATTTTCGATTCCATCACTGTTGGAACCATCATGCAGACTTTGAAAATGGCATTGAGCAGTGAAGAGATCGAAACGGAATCTATGTATCCTAACCTCATGCGCACTGCCGAGGCAGAAAAATTTCCACAAGCCGCAGAACAGTTTACCCTCTGCAGGGAAGGAGACATTCGCCAATCCGATTTAATGAAAGAAGCCCAGAACACGAACGGGAAAATCAAAAAAGTTCCTTATCTCATCTGCCCGGCGTGCGGGTACATTTTTACCTCTGAAGAAGTAGAAGGATGTCCTACTTGTAAAATCAAAAAAGATAAATTTGAAAAGATATAATATGCAGGAAAAGCTGCAGCAGTTTATTCTGGAACGAGCTCATTTTGACTCGTTGTTAGCCGCGTTGCACCAACGCGGGTACCGGGTGATTGGACCGGTTGTGCGCGATAGCGCCATCGCCTACGATGAAGTGTCTTCATCGGATGAACTCCCCGTCGGCTGGACCGACGAGCACGGCGCTGGCGTCTATCGCCTTATAAGAAACAATGATCACGCGCTCTTTGGCTACGTGGTTGGACCCTATTCATGGAAAAAAATTCTCTTTCCCCCTGTGCTAAAGCTCCTGAGCGCACAACGAGAGAAACAATCCTTTCATTTGACAACAACAGAAGAGAATGATAATCCCTCTCAACTCCCTTCTTCCCACTCCCCATTAACCAAATACGCA
>SCUC01000449.1 GCA_004322375.1 Bacteroidota bacterium | reverse complement strand
TGCCGACGTTGCTTTATTTACCGATTTACCTCTGAGCAATACTCCTGTTGTTCTGGCTACGGCTTCAACAACCACGGATACGATCGAAATGGAAGAGACCTCACCGCAAATGTACAAGGGGAGCTATGTTTTTCGCTCGGGCGGGACTGTAACACTCTCTGTTAGAGCAACAGCTACGACCGGTGAAGATACGGTGATTTCAAGACCGTTTTCTGTCGGGCTGTTAAAAAGCGGTCTTGCTGCTAATCTGATAAGTCCTGATGGAATTGCCCGTCTTTCGACACAGACGAACTCGTCAGACGATGATACTTACATAACGATAATGAAGCTAGAGGATGAAACTACGTCAAATATTATCAGCAAGCCCTATGCGTTTGGTCCTTACAAATCATTTCAGTCCACGATGAATGTGTCTTTTAATTACGCATCGTTACCTGTTGAAGAGGGCAGAGAAACATATTTGTGTATCTTCAAAAAATTTGGAGACAATATCGAACCGGTAGAAAGCTGGCTTGATATTGCCAACAAAAAGATATATACAGAAACAAATGTTCTCGGCGTTTTCGTAGTAGGCTATGTGGAAGGACCTTCTGCTGTGGCGCATATCGTTCCGAACCGATATTCCCTGGCACAAAATTATCCTAATCCATTTAATCCCGTTACAACGATTTCTTTCGATTTGCCGGAGGAAGCTAACGTTACGATTACAATTTTTAATGTGCTCGGTCAAGTTGTCTCTGTTGCGCTCGATGCTTCTGTGCAAGCAGGCGTCCACGAAGTACAATGGGATGGAACAAATAATCAAGGCGCCGTTCTCCCTTCCGGTATTTATTATTATCGGCTAACGGCAATAAATAACAGCACCGGAGAAGCGGTATATCAACAGTCTCGTTCTATGATGTTAATAAAGTAAGAAAGAATATACTATGAGAAACATTTTCCTATCCATATTTGCAAGTCTCTTGTTACTCTCCTGCGGCGGCGATGATGGAACCGCTCCAGTAGAAAAGACAGCATCCGAGCTTACGGAAGAAGGTTGGACGCTCTATACACAAAAGAATTACACGACGGCAATTCAGAGGTTTGGTGAAGCTCTTGTGAAAGATGCGAATTACACCGATGCCTATAATGGCGCAGGCTGGACATCGGCGAGGCTTGATACATTACCTGCCGCAGTTGCTTTTTTTGAGACCGGCTTAACGAAAGACCCGAATGGATACGCAATGCACTCAGGTATATCGTTTACGCATAACGCGCTAAAGAATTATTCAGTCTCAAATTTCTACGCCATGAATGTTTTAAATGCCGATGGTAATTGGATTTTTAGCAGGGATGCTTCCGTTACATCGAACGATTTACGTGTTCTCATCGCGCAAAACTATTTTGGTTTAGACAAGTATGACTCCTCGCTTATTTATGTCCAGACGCTTGATGCTGGTTTTACTGCGGATGTTGGCACACTGGAAGGGCGCAGAAGCCTCGCGGAGAAAATCGAGGAACTTGAAACTGAGTAACTGAAGTTACTTTAAAAATAGGTGAATTGTAGTAGCGATGGGTATAAAACACATCGCTTAATAAAAATTCTCAATTTACTACCATCCGGGGGAAACTTCTTTTCATTATGTTTTGGATGGAGCGCGAATCATTAAATAATTATTGTATTTGATTGCCTCAAAAAAAGGCTGTCTTACCACGTATTGTGTTGAGACAGCTTTTTTTTATTTTGAAGGCTGCCGTTTTTAGTTTGAAGGCTTGCTTTTCATTATCAAGGATACTACATTAGTTTACTGAAGTTACATAGTTTGTGGCTGAAGCCACGAAGGATGCATTATTTCTATCCACGAGCTACCTACGGCTCGTAGAGTAGAAAAGCTCGTGGCAATAAAATTGCTCAAAACAAATAGAAAACGAATAATTGCCACGACCTTTGCGCCAAAGGCGCATCCGCTTCTGGAGGACAGGTCGTGGATAAGGATACAAATCTTTATCAAAATGGACTTTCCTACGGATCGTAGATAGTCCATTTTGCGTAACTTCAGTTAGTTTAACTACTATGGAAAAAAGTGTCATGTTGCGATGGGTGTAAAACCCATCGCTGGAACAATGGTGAACGCCAAAAGGGTTCATTCTCAACATAGTTGAAACCATGTTTATCAGAAGTACTTGCAATGACCTTTATGACTATTACTATATCACCCCTTCGGGGTTTTGTATTAGATGAATGTTGCCCTATAATCGTATCAGCCTTTCAGGCTTTGTTTATACTCATCACGATGGGATAATGTGAATACTCCGAAGAGGAAAAACTAAAGTTATTGCATAGGGTACGATTTTTTTTGTGTAGCGCAGTTTATAATTAAAAATTCTGTCTAATTTCATAATAGGAGTTATTATGTTGTATAGAGTTTTCATCTTTTTATTGCTTTCTGGAATTGTGTTCTTTTCATGTACTGAAGATTCTCCTGTTGAGCCGAATGCGGGCAAGCCGTCAGTATCAATTATCTCCCCATCGAATAATGAGGTCATCTTCGATACTACAACAATAGTAATCTCTGCAACGGATAACAAAAAGGTATCACAAGTTGAGGTATATATTGACAGCCAGGCTACGCCATCGGCGACATTTACTTCAGAACCGTACCTCTATACCTGGGATGTAAGCCAGCTTGCAGATAGCAGTCTTCATTTCATTGCAGCAAAAGCGTATGATGAGGATGGGAACGTTACTATATCCCAGGTCATTAGTGTCGTCATCAGAAGGTTTGCCCCGTACAATTTAACATCAACGTTTATGGATGATGACCGGATCGTGCTTCAATGGAATGACAATTGTACTTTTGAAGAGGGATTCGAAATACAATTCAGTGAAGATGGAGTACAGTACATCCCGATAGATACTGTCGAGGCTAATGTAACGACAACCAACATCCATCGAACGTTCGCGATATTTATCCCTTATTATTTTCGTATGCGGGCGATTTCCGATACCCTTGTGAGCAAGTTCTCGAATGTTCTTTCCGTAACATTGCAATTATTATCTCCCGGGATATTAAAGGTGACTTCGATTACCGACACGACAGTTCAGCTGAAATGGGAGGACAGGAATATCATTGAGGAGAATTTTGAAATAGAGCAAAGCGAAGGTGGAACCAGTTTCAATTTGATTAGGACAGTTCCCGCAAATACAATATCAACCCTTATCACGGGACAATTCGAGCGAAATGCTAATTACTTTTTTAGAGTGCGCGCTGCGGCGGGCGATACAGTGAGCGATTATTCGACGAGGGCGAGAATTTATTTTTCAACTTCGATGTATGCAGGGGGTGAGTTCACGTCTGTGAACGATGTTTCTGCAAGAAGAATCGCTGAATGGGACGGACAGTTCTGGGAAGGGTTAAGCGGAGGCGTCAATTCATCTGTTACGTGCATGGTAAGCTATAAGGGGGACTTGTATGCCGGCGGTACGTTCACAGTGGCGGGGACAACCGCCGTGAACAATATTGCACGGTGGAATGGATTCGACTGGTCTGCGGTGGGAACAGGAACGAATGGGCCCATTCTATCACTTGCCGTTTATAAAAATGAATTGTATGCAGGAGGGAATTTCAGCTTAGCAGGGGGAAGCGCTGTAAATAATATAGCCCGATGGAACGGCTCAACATGGTCGAATGCGGGGAATGGAGTTGCAGGCACAATCAATTCATTATGTGTCTATGATGGCGACCTCTATGCAGGAGGTAATTTTGTACTCTCCGGAACC
>SCUC01000448.1 GCA_004322375.1 Bacteroidota bacterium | reverse complement strand
TGATGCCTTCCATGCCAACCATAAATTTGCAGTAAATTATCAAGCGGTAAAATGCCGTTTTCCGGATGATTAAATTTCCTTAAAAAATCTCCTTCCGTCATCGAGCGCAGCAACATCACCCACCGCACATGTAACGATTCTAACAGTTGCAGCGAAGGCTCAATCGGCGCGGTGCGGGCATCGAACAACTCCGCCCAAAGGTGTTCTTCATACGTTTTGATTGCAGGAGTATCCTCGGTCAACGTTAGCTTAAAGCGCACGTAGGCATTCAAATGGCTATCGGGCAAATGATGCACCACCTGTCGGACTGTCCACCCTCCCTCACGGTATGGGGTATCAAGCTGGGCATTGTTCAATCCTGCAATAGCAGCTTTCAGCTTTGCAGGCGTTTCTTTGATATTCTTGATACATTCAAGGCGAAACTCAGGGGTAACGTTTTCAACTCGTTGAAATTTTCCTATGGGATAACGAACGTCGGTCATAATACTTTTCCTTTCGACATGGTGATATGGTAATGATGGGTGAATGTACCAAGTTCAGAGGAAAGAACCAAGCGCATCTTTTGTCTATTCTTTGTATGTTTGATATATTCATGCTGAGTATATGAGTATAAAGTATATGAGTAGTTGAGTCCCATATTTTTCTCGACTGCTCAACTACTCATATACTTATCTACTCAACTACTAAAAAAATGAAAACCTTTACCCTAAAAAAATCAACCGACCTGCATGTAATCACGCCGCACAAATTCCGGATTGATTACAAAAATGAGCTAAATACTTCGCAATATGAAGCCGTAACATCGGTTAATGGTCCCCACTTGATTATAGCAGGTGCGGGAACAGGGAAGACCCGAACCATTGTCTATCGCGTTGCCTACCTTGTAGAGCTTGGGGTAAATCCGGCGCATATTCTTCTTTTAACGTTCACGCGCAAAGCAGCGCAAGAGATGCTCAGACGTGCAGCTATCTTGCTCGATGAGAGGTGCGAAAACGTAAAGGGCGGCACATTTCACGCGTATGCGAATTCTATCCTTCGCAAATATGCGGCGCAAATCAAGTACGAAGCTAATTTCACAATTCTTGACCAGCGCGATGCTGAAGATGTCATTAACCTTATTCGTACACGGCTGAAGCTTGATTCAAAGCAACGACGCTTCCCGAAAAAAGAAACCTTGTACGATTTGTACAGTCGCTCCGTGAACATGATGCGCCCGCTCGGAGAGTTACTTGCAACCGATTATCCTCATTATATTGAAGTGGAAGAGGATATTAGCAAAGTGTGCAGCGGTTATGTTCTTTACAAGCAATCGCACAACCTGATGGACTACGACGATTTACTCATCAATCTTCTCAAGCTGCTCACCGAGCATGAAGCAATCAAGCAACAGCTTGCAGAGAGGTGCAAATACGTCATGGTTGACGAATATCAAGATACCAACAAGCTGCAAGCGGAGGTCGTCCGGCATCTTTCCGCGAAATATAAAAACTTGATGGTGGTCGGAGATGACTCGCAAGCGATTTATGCATTCCGCGGGGCGACAATCCGGAACATTCTTGATTTTCCCGAAACATATCACGATTGTAAAGTCATTAAGTTAGAAGAAAACTACCGTAGCACGCAGCCAATCCTCAATGTTGCCAATGCAATTCTTAAAGGCGGAATGGAATGAGCTGTCTTTCCAGTTTCCAGTCCACGGTTTTACTGTTTCCGGTTTTTTTGTCGTCTGTGCAATATAACGAAGATAGTTTCATGCTTCAGGTTTCAAGTTTAACGTTTTAAATCTCAAGTTTCATATTTCAACAAATACACTAATTACTCACTACTCAGCAATTAACCAGTTAACCACTCGCGAACTACGATGCACTTCACCAATACTAATCTACTCCTAAGACATTTTTTAACTTTTGCCTTATTACTTTTGACTTTTGCCTTAACCGGTTGCCCACCAAAAGAAACAGCAAAGGAAGAACCAAAAGTAGAAACTCCTCCACAGCCGACCGAGTTCAAGAAAACCGGTTCTCCCGATATGTACTTCCGTGCTGCGAGCCTCGATTTGAAAAGCTTCCCTCGAAAGATTGAGATGAAAGATATTGAACGGTTCGCGGCAAGAATGAAAAAAGAAAAAATAGATATTCTAGCTGTGCAAACCATCGTACGCTACCCTGACCTGAAAGAACGAATTGACGTCTTTGAGGAGCTCGGACGAAAAACTGAGATGTACAAAATCTTCGGTGAAACAATTGCGCTTTCGGGAAGACAAATCGGCAATGCCGTGTTCAGTTCCTATCCTATTCGCTCGAACGACAATGTACCGTACAAAAATTTGAAATCAACGAATCTGGAATCTGCTATGGTTGCGCTGGTTGATGCCGGAACCCGTCCTCTCCTAGTTGTCAGCACACGCATCCCAGATAACGCATCGGAAAGAGAAGTTCTTTCGTGCTTAAAAACAATAGCGTTACAAAAGAAAAACTTTAAGGACACACCGATTGCAATTTTCGGCAACATTATAAAACCAAAGAAATTACAAGAGCTTGAGGGTGTTGATGAACCGCTCGAATACAATATCCTGACATGGGAAAAAAGCAAAGAGACAAAGAAAATCCCTCTCTGGTTTAGCTCTGTCGAGCTGCAACCGATAAATTCAACCATTATCGAAACGGATTTGGGATTAACATTGATAACGGAGTTTAAACTGGCAGGGCAACCCGCACAATGATTTTTTGATTTTACCTATAGGCAAAAAAGTCATCATTAGAAGAAATGATTTTGAAATACTCTGACCCATATCTTCATCATGCGTAATAAGTATTCTAAAGAACTCTACACTCACAAGCCCGGCGGTTCTCTTCCGCAGCTCGTGGTTGCCGAGAACGAAAACTTACAATCTCGGTTTATCGTCCAACGGGTGCTTGACCAACGGGAAGAAGGACTTTCGCTTCGCGACATCGCAATTTTATTTCGCTCATCGTTTCTCTCCTTCGATCTGGAAATTGAGCTTGCGAAGGCTGGAGTTCCGTTTCAAAAATTCGGAGGGTACAAATTCATTGAGACTGCGCACATCAAGGATGTCGTTGCTTATTTGCGTGTGCTGGATAATCCACGCGATGTAGTAGCCTGGAACCGTATTCTTCTCTTGCTCGATGGTGTTGGTCCCCGAACAGCTGAGAAAATAATTGATGACATTACAACAAAAAAGCTCCCTTCAGGTTCATCTTCTTTTTGGCAGGAGTACAAGGCGTATCCCCAAAACGTGCGGGGGTTGTTTGAAATGTTACATTCACTCTTCTCAGAAAAGGGTTCACCATCAGATAAAGTATCGCGAATCATCGCCCACTATCATCCGATGTTCAAAAATCATTATGATGATTTCTCGAAGCGGGGAAAAGACCTTGAGATGTTCGAGCAAATAGCAGCGCGATACTCCGATGTCAATACGCTGCTCACCGACCTGGCGCTTGAGCCTCCAACCGAAAGCATTTATGATATGTCCGCGCCCGCTCCTGACGATGAGGTGCTTACTCTCTCTACAATTCATAGCGCAAAAGGCCTTGAGTGGAACAGCGTTTTCATTATCTACGCGCTCGATGGGCGATTTCCCACTATTCACGCTGCAAACGACCCCGATGAGCTTGAGGAAGAACGACGGTTAATGTATGTCGCTTGTACCCGCGCCAAAGAACATTTAACTATCACGTACCCGATAAACATTTACGAACGCGAAACAGGCGTCATCCTCTCCAAGCCGTCGCGATTTCTTGAAGGATTAGATGGCAAGCTGCTCGAGCCGTGGGTTATTAATGAATAATTTTAGAATTTTGATTTTTTGTTTTACATTGATGCCTGAACCATGAAACCTGAAAGAATCCACCAAAGGCAAGGCTCGCCGGAGCCGACAAACTCAATACCATAACCAAAAACGAACGTATGCGCATCTGGGATTTACCCCCAAAAATATTATGCACGAAACATCTGCTCGGCGAGCATAGAGAGCTTCATGCCATCTGGACAATCATTACAAAGAAAAAGAAGGGTTACAGCAAGCACCCGGAAACACTCCGCTGGATAGGAAAAACTAAAGCGCTCTATCTACGACATGAAGCTCTTGTCAAAGAGATGAAGCAACGAGGCTATATCCACCGCAGCCCGCTCGATAATAACCTTGCAACCGGAGAATCAATCCAGAGAACTTTTATTAATTCCACGGTAGAACAACGGAATATCTTGCGCGAGAAAAAGTGCAAGTGCATAGTTTGATAACGCTGCCTGATTAATGTTTTTTTGCCTCTAAAATTCAATACGATATTACTATGAAAACCAAGAAAATTTCTAACGAGCCAACCGTAACCATTACTCTCACACCACAACAATACAAGAACCTTGTAAAGACAATGTATTTGGGCGAGTGGCTTATCAATAGCTGGCGGATGCCCGATGATACTGAAAAAGAGATTGAAGCTGTAGAGCAGGTTGTGTACAAACACGCCGGGGAAGCCGGTCTTTCAGATTGGATTGAATACGATGATACGTTGCATCTCTCGTTCCCGACATTGGATATGGAAGAAGAGTTGATGCCATATATTGATGATTACAATGAAGAGAATTTTTGGGATGACCTGTTAGAAAACCTCGCAAACAGAGATTTCCTTTGGACGTATGGAGAAGAAAAAATCCTCGCTATGACGAATGAAGAACGGCTCACATTAAGCTCCCCTTTTCACGAACGTTACCATAACGAATTCACTGAACACGGCATTGAACGATTGCACATACCGTTTACTGTTACTCAATCAACTCCTAATGTGAGACCTTCATAATGAGATGTGAGATTGGGAATAGAAAATTGCTAAAACCCTACATAGATTCTGCATAAACTACTCACAGAAAGTATCGGGGTACCACTCCTCGCCGCGCCTGCACTCAAAATCTGCTCACGTCCCGTCCGAAAACAATCGCCTTGAGCCAATCGAAAATTACAAGGATTTTATTTTTCCAGCTCACTAACTTTGTAAGATAGGCAGACCGCCAGAAAAGCCATGTGGTAAATCCCCTACCTTTGAACAAGTTTAAGTCAGCTAACGCTTTGTTACCCCCTACGTATGCCAGCATACCATAATGATGATATTGGAATGGTATAAGCGGCATATCTTTACCATAGCGATAAAGCTGCTTAGCGAGAAATCTTCCTTCTTGTTGCGCTACTTGAGATGTTGCCGGTAGATTGTTTTTTTCAATCGCAGCGCAATCACCTGCTGCGAAAATATTGTTGTACCCTTGAACGAGCAGCCTCTCGTCAGTTATGATTTTTTTACCATCATTCAGTGGAAGCGGGGAAGAGACAACAAAATCTTGCGGACCTATCCCAGTTGACCAGACTACAACACCATAGGGAATTTCAGTTCCATCGTTAAGGTAGATTACCGTTTTCCCTATCCGAGTCACCAACGAACGTGTTCGTATATCAATATGCTGTCGTTTGAAAAGCCTCATCGTGTATTCCGATAGTTCTTTATCAAACGTGGTAAGAATATTGTTGCCGGCTTCAAGCAAGGTTATTGCCACATAGTTATGCAATGCAGGATAAATGTTTGATAAATCTTCCGAAAGAAAGTCGTGCATTTCTGCAGCAAATTCCACCCCCGTTGGTCCGCCGCCCACAACAACTACATGCAATAGTCTTTTCCGCTCTTCCTCATCGAGATCAAGTTGTGCCGCCATCTCGAACCGCTCGATAATGTTCTGACGGATGGCACGCGCATCCGAAAGTTCTTTCAGAAATAATGCATGCTCGTTAACGCCCGGAATCCCGAACGTGTTTGTTTTCGCACCAACTCCAATCACCAAAACGTCATAGTGGATATCATATACTCTACCATCCATTGCGCTCTGCACAACGATGATTTGTTCTGTCGGGTTTATTGTCTTACATGATGCTTGATAATATGTCGCGTACGGCGCTCCAACGCGAATGGGTTCAATAATGCTTCTGAATTCAATCGTCCCTACGGTCGTGCTGGGAAGCAAGGGCGTAAACAAGAAATGATTGCGCGGGCTTACAACAATGACGTTGAATAATCCATGCTTAAGATTTTTCAGAAGGCTGAACGCTGCAAAGCCCGTTCCAAGAACAACAAGCATTGGTTTTGAGAGATTTGACATGAGTTAATGATGTACTTATGACTGAAAGTAAGCAATATTTTTTAATTATTAGTATCTTGGGATAGTTTAGTTCCATTTTGTTAAAGAAATAGATTTTTCTACTTTACAAAAACGTATGCCCTCAAAATTCAAAATAGCTATCCTTGGCATAGGTGCAGTCGGCGGATATTATGGCGGGAAATTAGCGGCAAAATATTCCGCGTCAGATGAACTCGAAGCTGTTCTTATCGCCCGTGGTGAAAATGCGCAGGCAATTGAATCAAATGGATTAAAGCTTATCACACCGGAAGATGAACAAATCATTCATCCCACGCTCGTCTCAAACGAACCGGAAAGAATAGGACCTATAGATTTGTTGCTTTGTTGTGTTAAAAGCTATGACCGCGATTCAAGCCTTCTTCGCCTTGCCCCTTGTATTACGGACTCGACGATCATCCTTCCAGTCATTAACGGAATTGACAATTCAGAAAAAATCCGGCAATTATATCCTCATTCTGAGGTTTGGGAAGGTTGTGTCTATATCGTTTCACGATTGATTGCCCCCGGCGTTGTTCACGTTACCGGTAAAAATATTTTGATTCACTTCGGTTCGGAAAACGGCTCGAAACAACAGTTAGAACGTGTTCACGCTCTGTTCAAATCGGCAACCATCAACGCGAATCTTGCAAGCGATATCAAACAGCGAATGTGGGAGAAATTTCTTTTCGTTTCTCCTTTCGCTACTGTAACTTCGTACCTTGATTTATCCATCAGCGAAATTTTGAGCAACCCTCAACATGTAAAGCTATTTGTGACGTTGTTGGAAGAATTACTTGCCATCACAAATGCAAACGGAATCTCCTTTCCAGCGGATTTCACTCAAAATATTTTGGAGAGAATGAAGGCGTTGCCTCCCGGAACTACTTCTTCCATGCACACAGATTTTCAAAAAGGAAAACAGACAGAACTACAATCGCTCACCGGTCATGTCGTTCAGCTTGGGAAAGAATGTAACATACCAACACCATATTATACAATGATGTTACACAGTCTTAAAGAAAAATCTAAAGGGTAGTTCCCGAAACTTATCAACTGTTTTGAATGATATTTATCACTATCTCCCAACTAACAACAAACCACTAACCAATTAACCATTCCATGAAAACACTCGGTCTCATCGGCGGAACCACGTGGCTTTCCACCATTGATTATTACCGTCTCATTAACCGGCTCATCAATAAGCGACTCGGCGGGCATCATTCGGCGCGGATGTACCTGCACTCTATTGATTTTGCCCTGTTTCAACAGATGGGAGTCAACAACGATCGGGAAGGCTCTGTCAAGTTATTCAGCGATGCAGCAAAAAAACTTGAGCAAGCAGGCGCTGAGTGCATTGTCATTTGCGCCAATACTCCTCACCAATTTGCAGATGAAATACAGAAGCACATTCAGATTCCTATCATTCACATCGTTAAGGAAGTTGCGAAGGAAATACAAAGGCAAGGAATGAACAAAGTAGCTCTGCTCGGCACGGGCTACACAATGGAAGGTACATTTTACCCGGATATCTTATCAGCTTATAATATCGAAATGATTGTGCCTGATCCCGATGGACGTAAATTTATTCACGACTCCATTTATAACGAGCTGACAAAGGAAATCTTCAATCCCGAAACGAAAGAAAAATATCTTTCCATCATTCACAAACTCATCTCGGAAGGAGCGCAAGGCATCATCTTAGGCTGCACCGAAATACCTCTCCTCATCAAGCCGGAAGAATGCCCCGTTCCCACGTTTGATACAACGCTCATTCACGCAAAAGCCGCTGTGGAGTTTGCGTTGGGAGAATGACGGAGACGGAATATAATTCCTCTCTTGAGAAGGATAGGGTGTGAAAACTCTTCTCCCCTCACCACTCCTCCATCTCAAACCTAAATCCTTTTTGCTGAGCAATTGTTTTAACATCCTCCATCAAATCCGGATTGCCGCAGGTGAGAATGATTGACTCTTCCGGTTTCATGCGTTTCAATAATTCTTGCTTTGAGATGCGTGAGGGGAGCTTCGGGGAAACAGGGTGTTGACGCCCGACTTGCGGAGGTAAATCAAACACCGAGCGCAGCACATTATTCGCCCTGCCTATGCCTAACAATGCATCGTCGTAATCCCTTTCTATCGGTCTGCTGACGGACGGCACATAGACAAAATCTAATGTTCGCGACGCTTCAATCGCTTGCAGCTCAGTATGGTAGCCTAATTCTGCAACCGTTCTATTCGCATGAAAAAGCGTTACAGCGATATTGTGATGAATACCCCGACTTGTTTCGTAATGCAACTGTTTCAGCATCGAAGCGAATGGAGCAAGCCCCGTCCCGGTTCCTACCATGACTATATGACGCGCGCCATGTAGTATTTTATCGAGAGTAAACTCCCCGACTATTTTATTCATAAAATAAATGTTGTCATCTGAATTCGGCTCCATCTGAAACAAGGATTCCGTAAGCCTGCCATACCTTCCCTCTTTCATTACTTCAAGAGCAATGTAAAACTCAAGATATCCACGCTGCACCGTCTCAAACGGTGCGGAGACGATGGAATACGAATGGGTAACATGCCCTCGCTTTGGATTTCCAGTTTCATCTACATCGTACACGTATGATTTTAGACCTTGCTCATCAATCACTTTTCTTGTGAGCTTGCAGTTATCCCTGCTCAGCGCAATGTGTTGACCCGCTTTGTAATCCGGAAATTTACTTCCATCCTCAGATGCAATGCGCACAATTTGCAATACCGGAGAAAGGCTTTTAGAATAAATTACTCGAGCAATCTTGCGTTCTGCCATGTCTGGTTCGTGGAAAATAGTGAGTGGTAAAGTAGTGAGTGGTGAGTTTCAAGCAATGAGCAGTGAGCGGTTAATGGTAAGTATCGGACGTTTGGAATTTCGCCTATTGGAAATTATTTGTAATTTGTTTTTAGTTCTTGGGAATTTGTCACCAATTCGGATTCGTCGGTCTCACGTCAATCTCGCTCACCATAACATGACGCGGCATATTCATTGCATCAACAATAACCTGCGCAATATCAGCAGCCTTAGGAACCCGGCTCGTATCTTTGTTTTTCGTTGATTCCGGGTGAAATTCCGTATCAACTGAACCGGGGCAAATCGTGACAACTCGAATGTTGTGTTCGCGAACTTCAAGCATCAAACATCGGGCGAACCCGATCATCGCCCACTTGGTCGCAGCATAGCCAGCCCCTCCCTTGAAAGCGTTCCTTCCCGCCAGCGAAGCGATGTTGATAATATCGCCCGATTTCTGTTCCTGCATTACCGGAAGAACAGCTTGAGTGCAGAGAAATGTTCCACGCATATTCGTCCCCCACATCGTATCAAAATCCGATGGCTTCATTTCAGCCACAGGCGCAAATACTCCCACGCCTGCGTTATTCACAAGCATATCTATTCGACCAAATCGCTCTTTCGTTTTTGAAACTAATTGTTGAACGTCGCGTTCATTTGAGACGTCGCATCGAACGGAGAAAGCCTTCCCGCCGAGTTGTTCAATCTGCGCCGCGGTTTCATCAATATCTTTTTGTGTTCTCGCCGCAAGAACAATATCCAATCCTTCTCTGGCAAGCGCAAGGGCTATCGCTTTTCCTATGCCTTTTCCCGCGCCTGTTACTATTGCTACTTTAGTCATGTTCGTTGTTTGTTATTAGTCATTTGTCATTGGTCATTTGTACTTGGTACTTGGTACTTGGTACTTGGTACTTGGTTCTTTGTTCAGCGCTCACTGCTCAACACTCACCGCCCACTGTTCAACGCTCCCTAAGCATCGAGGTCTCCAAGCACAGGCCGCAAAACAATATCTTCCGCAACGACAGTGTCCGGCATTCTATATGCTGAAAGGACTGCTTCCGCCACATCGCGCGGCTTCATCATTCGGTAGCCGTATTTCTCGCGTAACTTCGGATGCCACATCACCGTTTCCGTCGCACCCGGTAAAATATTGATTACTTTGATGTTATACTTACGAACTTCTTCGCGCAACACCTTCGCAAAACCGAACAATCCTTCCTTCGCTGCCGTGTAGGCTGCGGAACCTTTGAAAGTTTTAACGGCAACCGTTGATAGAATATTGATAATACATCCTTGTTTACGCTTAATCATTCCCTTGAGCGCAGCCTTGATGCAAACAATGGGACCTTCAAGGTTGGCATCGAGAATGTCATCAATCATTTCAAGCGATTCATCTTCTACATTCTTAAACGAAGTGATTCCCGCATTATTAATGAGAATATCTATTCGGAAAAATCTTTTTTCTATCTGTTTTGCCGTGGCAAGTATTTGTTTCATTTCAGAAACATCGCAGGGAAATGAAGAGGCTCTCCCTCCGAGATTTTTGATTTCTTTTACAACGTAATTAAGATTTTTCTTCGAACGGGAAGAGACACACACTTCATACCCCATCGAGGAGAATTGAATTGCAATCTCTTTGCCAATCCCTCGGGATGCGCCCATCACCCAAACCACCGGTCGGGTGACTAAAGAAGCGGACGTTGATTTACTCATCGTTAGAGAAGCTTGGTGTTGAGTAATTTCAGAAATTCAACACGCGTCCGCTCATCATCACGGAACGAGCCGAGCATTGCGCTCGTAGTCGCAACGGAATTTTGTTTTTCAACCCCGCGCATAACCATGCACAAATGCTTCGCTTCGATAACTACTCCGACCCCGTCAGGCTCAAGCGCGTTAAAAAGGGTTTCCGCAATTTGTTGAGTCATTCGTTCCTGCACCTGCAACCGGCGGCTGAAAATTTCAACGATGCGCGGAATCTTGCTTAAGCCGACAATTTTCCCATTCGGAATATAGGCAATATGCGCCCTGCCATAAAACGGAAGTAAATGATGTTCGCACATGCTGAAAAAATCAATATCCTTCACAATAACCATCTCATCGTACTTTTCCTTGAAGATAGCTTTGTTAAGAATCTCATCCACCTGTTCTTGATATCCTTTTGTCAGAAACCGCCATGAGCGAGCCACCCGTTCAGGTGTTTTCAGCAATCCCTCACGGCTTGAATCTTCTCCAATTAATGAAAGCAGCTTGCTGATTAAGATCTCAAGCTCATCTTTTTTGTTGAGATTTTTCTTTCTCATCCTATCCCCGGTACTCCGCGTAGTTAGTTGGTGTTTCATACACTCGTAATGAATAGAGTTTTCCTTTAGGGATTTTCGGAGCAAGAATATTCCAAAACACAATTGCAAGATTTTCAGCAGTCGGTATGACGTCCCTTAGAAAATCAATGTCCATATTAAGATGCTTATGGTCAACCTTATCGGTAATTTCTTTCTTAATAATATCAGAAAGCTCTTTCAAATCGAGAATCATTCCGGTTTCCGGGTCAACCTCACCGGCAACAGTTACATCGAGCTCATAATTGTGGCCATGTCCGTTAGGATACGCGCACTTTCCATAAATACGAAGGTTCTGTCCATCCGAAAATTTCGGGTTATATAATCTATGCGAAGCGCAAAAATGTTCTTTGCGAGTGAGCAACACCATCATTAATCCGTCAACCCTTCTTTACCTATCGTTTGAGAATATACTAAACCGGCGAGAATGCCGCCAAGCATTGGTCCTATCCAATAGACAATATGGTTATCCCAATATCCGCCTGCCAGCGCAGGACCGAAGGTACGAGCGGGATTCATGGAAGCCCCGGAGATCGGACCTCCTGCAAGAATATCCATTGTTACGGTTAAACCGATAAAAAGTCCACCAACTTTTGGAGCGCGTTTATCAACCGCGGTTCCAAAAACAACCATCACTAAGAAAAACGTGAGTATCATTTCCATAACGATCCCCGGCATTACTTCAACCGTGGGTCCTAACATCGGCGTTCCGAGCTGGTGCGATTGCCAGACAGCACCTGCAAATACCGCTTTGATAGCTAATGCACCAACGAACCCTCCGAAAAGCTGCGCAATAATATAGGCAAGCGCATCGCGAACAGTGATTTTCCCGCCTGCCAATACCCCCATTGTCACGGCAGGATTAAAATGTCCGCCGGAGATATGTCCCATCGCGGATATCATCACAACGAGAGCTAACCCGTGAGCGAGCGCAATCC
>SCUC01000447.1 GCA_004322375.1 Bacteroidota bacterium | reverse complement strand
GGTATCATATACAATTTTAGCTGCAATAATAATGGGCATCTTAATGATATTGGATAGCTTTATCGAATCTTCCGGGCGTCTCACTATAATCAAGCCACCCCACAGCGCGATAAATAGAAAAAGAAAGATACCATGAAATAAAAAGCCAAGTCCCAAGAAAATAATGCTCATACTTAGCTTACCCAGATTGACAAAAAGATGATACCACAACATTTTATTGGCTCCATCACCCATTCCATATTTATAGTTCAACCATAAGAACCATTTCAAATTTGATGGTACTTTCCATAAAACAATGGCATCTTGCCGCCAAGCGATCCGACAACCTCTTCGCTTTAGCTCAAGGAAAAACTTTGTATCTTCGCTTGAATACGAATCTTCAGAATACCCACCAACTTCTTTCCAGCTTTTTTTCCTGAATGCAATCGAGCGAGATGATGGTATAGAAGATTCTTCCGAAACATTTTCCGGTGGAACCATAATCACCCATGCTATTGATTGTTGCCAGAATGTGGAAGCCAATGGCTCGTACCACCCACAAACAACATCTATAGTGGAATCCTTTACGAGTGGGGCAGTAATGTTTTCCAACCAGTCTCCTTTTAAGATACACCCCGCGTCAGTAACAGCAATAATTTCGTTCTTGCATGCCGATATAGCTAAATTTCGTGCTTTCGCAATAGGCCCCTTTGAGTGTTTCTTATTACATGACGGGTCAATTATCAACTTCCCAATTCCAGTGAGATTACCGGTAGAAAGATATTGCTGAACCAGCTCTGCCGTGCCATCTGTAGAGCCGCCATCAACTATAATAAATTCACCTGGAAGGACAGATTGAGACGAGATCGAATCAAGAAAAGCACTAATATTATTTGCCTCATTGTACACGGTACAAATCAAAGAAATATTATTAGAAAATTTCATAATACCATTTAATATTCTTTGTTCAATAATTCCGCTGGCTCATCCCAACATCGCAACTGTCTATAGAGACTCTCAAATCTATTATACTTTTCTCTGTGGCCCAACAGCTTATACATAAACGATTTTAATTTCAAACTTCCCATAATCAGGAATGTAAATAGTTTTGCCTTGAGAGGAGAATAGTTATCGCGAAAAAAAAAGAATTTGCTTCTAAAATAGTGAAAGACAACAAATGAACTCTTTTGCCGTTTCATGCTTTTTTGTTCATGATGAATCACAACAGCTTGAGGAAGAAAGACGTTATAAAAAGATAATATATTTTTCAATTTATAACACAGGTCTGTTTCCTCAGAATACATATATAAATGTTCATTCATTCCGCCGATGATATTTAACAGGCTTTTTCTAGTCATGAGACAAGCGCCTCGAATTACATCAACATTTCTTTCTTTTCTATTATCTCTTGACGGTAGTTCCAAAATCCCCGTTACGCGATTAGAGAGGTAATGCTCCATAACAACAGAAATGAAGTTGGGAAAGTGAAAATACGATGCTTGCGGCGTTCCATCGGTATTTAACAAAAGGGGTCCAACGGCGCCGACTCCGGGATGCTGTCGGAGATAATTGGCCATAAAAGATATAGCATCGTGTCTAACTTCAGTATC
>SCUC01000051.1 GCA_004322375.1 Bacteroidota bacterium | reverse complement strand
TCTATCCTCTTATGGAATATATATTGTTTTCACGCTATGTTCTATAAAAAAAGAGCAGAAGTCGGTCAAAGACCCGTAGGGAGTTCTACTGGTTTTTCAAGAATTTCTATTCGCCATTTGAATTTTTTTTGGGTACGGGCGAGGTGACCTCGCCCCTACACTTTGAAAAGTTTGAAATTACCTAGGGGTTTTTCAAACTTTTCAAAGTGGCGGAAAAACGTCCCG
This sequence comes from Bacteroidota bacterium, assembly GCA_004322375.1. Taxonomy (GTDB): domain Bacteria; phylum Bacteroidota; class Ignavibacteria; order UBA10030; family SZUA-254; genus FW602-bin19. The sequence goes on along the minus strand of SCUC01000051.1, from coordinate 6,555 downwards.
GAAGTCATTAACTGTGCGGTCAAAAAGTGAAACCTCAGGCGGGTAACCATTACATGACTGAAGTCTTCGTAAGGTGTTATGGTGGGACCATGACATACCAGAGTAAACGATGCGAAAAGGGATGCTTAAGAAAATCATTTTCAAGTTAGCGTCCACTATTTCGAAAAGGAATAATAGAAATTCCCCTTTTATAAAATTTCGTTTTCAGCTCTAGGCCTAAATTCGATGCCAAGTTTTTCCTTTAACTAAGTTTTTAGGACATAGACTTCAATGCGATAACTACTTCTTGAGTCAGTCAAATAATAATGAGTATAATCATTATTATCTCGAGGCTGAGTTATCTCAAATTTTCTTTCATCACCTGCTATGTCTTTTGCAATACTATTGTGTTTTAATTGAGTCTCCCAGCAAACCACGCTATGAAGATTTAAAAAGGAGTGATTAAAATCCTCGGTCAAGTAATATTTGAATTCAACGTAACACAACTTGGACAATGTTATTGGAGTAGTTTTATCACCCTTGGCAATAACATCTATACCAGAATGTGTATCGTAGTCTAATATGTGAAAGGGGAATAGATTATTTTCAATTGTGGAAAGTTGTATAACAAGGGCGAAAACCCCACTTTCTCTCTCAGGTTCTACCAATATAACATTCTTATATTTTGCAATATTGGTTTTATTAATTTTCTTTTTGCGCCAATCAAAATCTTTTTTCTCTTTTTCTGATGTTTTATATGCATCCGCTTCTTGTTCAAGCCAAGCTAGCTGTCTCCAATCATCGCTTTCTACAATCTCGTCAAAGATGCTTTTGATCTCATTTTTAATGTCGTCAAGGTATTCGGTTGGTGTGTTATCAATTGAACCTCTATTTGCTGTGAGTCTCAATTTTTGGCAGTTAAAAAAAGCGTGAAACTTAATGAATTCATTACCTTTATAAGTTATCCATTCATTTTTTCTTTGAACTGGAATGAAATCTTTACAAAGCCATACACCATACCTTTCTTGCACTGTGTATGAACCCGCAGGATTATTTTTGCCACCCCTTCGTAACATAGGATTACTCTGCTGTTTGACTTTATTTCCTTCGACGGAAAAAATCGCTTCAAACGCTATCTCTGGAAATTTTTTTAAATGGCCAGATCGTACTAATTGTTTACAATAGTGATCTGGTGCTGCAACAAGGTGTTGCTCAAATAAGTCATTTACTGGTTTGCTTTCTGGTGGGAAAATATGACCAAATCGGATTTCTTCAGGTTCATTTCTGCCAAGACCTTGAAGAATAAGAGTTGAGTTTTTTAGGTTTTCAATTCCAAGACGTTCTTCAAATGAACCAAATTTTGTGAACCACAAAATATAATCTTTAAGTATGTCGTGCGTAAATCTGTCGCGTCTATTTGCATTATATCCCAGAATGAATATTTCTGTACCATCAGTCTTTTCCGTGGATTGAGATTTTACTGTAACAGGTGGGATAGTTCGTTTATGGAGATTTTTAATAGGGTTTGCTAGTATTGCAGTATATTCAATTCGTTTTTGTCTAGTGATTACTTTAATTTCAGTGCTATTAAAAAAAACTTTTGTGCCATGCCCTTTTTCTCCAATTTTTTCCTGATTGCCTCTATTTTTTGAATTACCTAAATCGAAAAATGATTGAAGCCCCTCTTTATCCATTCCAATACCATCGTCTTTGATAATTATTTCAAGAATTGATTCCCCAAAGTCTTGGAGAACTCTGAAATAAATTTCAACCTTTCTTGCATTAGCATCAAACGAATTACTGATTGCCTCACGAACGATATCTAAAGGATTTGAAAAATCGTTAGCAATTTCAATAAACTCTTGTGTTTCATCAACTGACGGTGTAATAGTAAATTCGTTCATTGTAATCCTATCGCTGAATCTTTTACAAAAAAATATTTGGATGAATTATTTGCCCTAATTTAAGCCCCAAAAGAATCCATTCTTCAAAGGTTGAGCGTAACTCGTTCTCGCACTCACGGAGTGATGCCCCGAATGCTATGACTCCTTTGCATGATGGAACTCTGCCGCTGTATGAATTATCTTCGAGCTTATCGAAAAGAGCTTGAGCCAAAACCTGCTCGATATAATCGCTGAGAATGTATTGTGTTGTCATTGCCTGTTGTTCACTTCGTAATTAAGTAAAACATAAACAATTTGTGAATTGGACGCAACTTGAAGCAGTTTAAAACGGCACGTTCTCCGGCAGGATTGTCGGCGAGGGAGGAGGAGCTAACGCTTCTAATGCTCGGTGGGCGAGACGCTCGAATCCGGCGTATTCTTTTCGGAACGAGAGACGGACAATGCCTGTTGGTCCGTTGCGCTGCTTGCCGATGATGATTTCCGCAATGCCTTCCGTTGAAATGGGAGTGCCATCTTCATCTTTCACTTCCGTGATGCCATACGTTTCGGGTCGGTGAACAAACATCACAACGTCTGCATCCTGCTCAATGGCTCCCGATTCGCGTAAATCGGAAAGCATGGGTCTCTTATCGCTGCGCCCTTCTACTGCGCGGTTAAGCTGGGAAAGGGCGATGACAGGAATGTTGATTTCTTTCGCAAGAGCTTTTAACGAACGGGAAATCATGGAGATTTCGCGCTCGCGCGACTCGGATGATTTCGGTCCTTGAATCAATTGCAAATAGTCAACGATTACGAGACCGATATTATGCTCTGCTTTGAGCCTCCGCGCTTTTGCGCGTAATTCTAAAATCCCCAGAGCGGGAGTATCGTCAATAAAAATTTTTGCTTCCGCGAGCTTGCCGACAGAACGGCTCAGCTTCGTCCATTCGGCTTCAGGCAGGCGGCCCGTGCGAAGCTTGTGAGCGTCCACTTTCGCTTCGGAGGCGAGCATACGTATAGCAAGCTGCTGCTCAGCCATTTCGATGCTGAAAATTACCACGGAGGTCGGTTTGTTTCTATCCGTTGCTGCGTTGCGTGCGATGGAGAGAGCGAACGCGGTTTTCCCCTGGCTGGGTCTTCCCGCGATGATAATCAAATCGGAATTTTGGAAGCCGCCGCTCAGGTCATCGAGAACATGAAATCCCGAAGGAACGCCGGTAACGCCTCCATGCTGTCCGTGAATTGTTTGCAGCAGCTCAAACGTATCGGAGAGAGCGCGTTTAATGGGAGTCGCGGCTTTTTTCAACCGCCGTTCTGAAATTTGGAAAATTTTCGCTTCCGCTTCATCGAGCAGGTCGAGAGCATCCTCGGTTTCGTTATAGGCGCGGGAAGCGACGTCGGTTGAGGCGGCAATCAATCCGCGCTTGAGCGCTTTTTCCAGTACAATACGAGCGTGATATTCAACATTAGCAGACGAAGAAATGTTGAGCGTAAGCTGCGTAATATATACCGGGTCTTCAGTCGGGTTCAATTGTCCCCGGCGGCGAAGCTCTTCCACAAGAGTGACAGCGTCAACGGGGTCTCCCTTTTCAAACAACGCGATCATCGCGTTGAAATACTTTTGATGGGTGGGATTATAGAAGCTTGTTCCATCCAGAGCTTCCAGCGCTTTGGGCAGGGCTTCGCGGTCAATGAGCATAGCCCCGATAACGGAACGCTCCACATCTACCGCTTGCGGGGGAATGCGTCCGCCGGAAGGCTCGCCTGAAAACTTTTGTTCGTAGTACTCTGCCATTATGCTTTCATTTCGTCATAGAGCCGCTTGAACATTTTCATATCTTCCCACGTGTCGTATTTCCAGTTCGGGTTGCGAAGCAGGGCGGCGGGGTGATATGTTACGATGAGCTTGATGCCGTGAAAATCATGCACTTTGCCTCGCATACCGCCTAAGCTGGAATTTGTTTTCAGAATCCACTGCGCGGAAATTCTTCCGAGGCAGATGATAAACTTCGGCTTGATGATCTCGATTTGCTTGTAGAGGTAAGGCGTGCAGGTTTCCATTTCAGCAGGTTCAGGGTCGCGGTTGTTGGGTGGTCTGCATTTGAGGATGTTGCAGATATAGACGTCGTCGCGTTTCATCTGCACGGCTTCGATAATTTTTGTGAGCAATTGACCGGCGCGACCGACGAAGGGAATGCCTTGCGCATCTTCATCGGCGCCGGGGGCTTCGCCAATGAACATAACATCCGCGTTCGGGTTGCCGACGCCAAAAACAAAGTTCGTTCGCGTTTGACCGAGCCCGCATTTTAAGCAATTGCAGATTTGTCCGTTTTGCTCGTCGAGAGATGCAGAGCGCGTCCATGCTTCATCGGGATACACGGAGGAGAACTTCAATCCTTGAGGAGCGGCTTGCTTTTGTTCTTCCGTGTAGATGATATTGCCGAATAAATCTGCTTGCTGCATAAGATATTGTTTCGTTGATTCGATGAGAGAATTGTATTCTTCTTCATACGTTGGCATAGGGCGCACTATCCCTTGTTGAACACGCGGTCAAGAATTGCATTGGCGACGTCAAACTTCGGCATTTTCGGCAACCGTATCGTTTTACCATTTCGAGGAATGATAGAAACGATGTTCGTATCCGAGCCGAAGCCCGCGCCTTCCTGCAACGCGTTGTTGAGGATGATGAAATCGAGATTTTTGGTTTTCAATTTTGCCGTTGCGTTTTTTACATCGTTGGTTGTTTCAAGCGCGAAGCCGACGAGGATGGTCTTCCCTTTTTTTGCGCCAAGCGATTCCAAGATATCGGGTGTTTTTTTGAGAACCGCATACCAGCCCTGCTTCATTTCCTCTTTTTTAATTTTGTGCGCGGCTACTGTTGCAGGGGCATAATCGGCAACGGCTGCTGCCATGATGATGCTATCCTGATGTTTTCGATGCTTCATAACGGCGTTGTGCATTTGTTCTGCCGATTCGACATCTATCCGCTTGACATTTCTTGGAGTTTCTACATGCACGGGTCCTGAAATAAGCGTTACATCTGCGCCCCGCAGCGAGGCTGCTTGCGCAAGCGCAAATCCCATTTTGCCCGATGAGCGGTTGCCGATAAAACGGACAGGGTCTAACGCTTCGTAGGTTGGTCCTGCGGTAACAAGAATTTTTTTACCCCGCATGTCCTGATATGAACGCTCAAGAATCGCGTCAACGCGGTCGCGCAGCGTTTCAACCTCAGGCATTCTGCCTTCGCCGACTAACCCGCTTGCAAGCTCGCCGATTTCGGGAGGGAGAATGAAATATCCATACTCGCGAAGCTTCGTGAGGTTTTGCTGCGTTGCAGGATGGTTCCACATATCCACATCCATCGCGGGAGCGAGGATAAGCGGGCAACGCAAGGCAAGCGCGAGCATTGTTACCGCGTTATCGGCATACCCGTACGCAAGCTTAGCGAGCGTGTTGGCTGTTGCAGGAGCGATGAGCATTGCATCTGCCCACTGCCCAAGCATAACATGCCATGTTTCCGATTTGATGACGCTGCCCTGTTTAGGGAAAATATCAACGACGACCTCGTTGCGGGAGAGCGCGGCAAGTGTTTCCGGCGTGGTAAATTGCGCGGCAGCAGTTGTCATCACCACGCGTACGCCGGCGTTTGCCTTCGTGAGCAAACGGAGAAGGAGAGGAATCTTATACGCCGCAATCCCGCCCGTCACTCCGAGTATTATTTTTTTTCCCTTGAGCATGACTCCGGAGGTCGAAGCGTGCTATTCCGGTTGTTTGTATCGGAAAGAGATATTGCTCCCCATAACGTCGTCAACCGCCATTTCAGTCGGTTTCGGGCGCGCTTCAAATTCCCTCGCGATTAAAATTTGGTCGGGGTTCGTTACGGGTTGATCCGGTTCCGTTTCTTCCTCGACTAATTTCGGAGGAATCATTTCAATGCGCTGGTTGAACTCGATTTTCATTTCTTCGTTAATTTGCCGGGCGCGTTTAGACATGACAACAATGGCTTCGTAAATATTTTCTGCCTGTTCTGTCAGCTTAATAATTTCTAACGGACGTACTGCCATGATAATAGTTATTCCTTGATTGTGAATTGATAGAGGTAATAGGTTGCAGGCTGATAGCCCGTCGGGTGAAAAGCGATAGGACGTAAGCGTCATTTCACTTTTACCGTACACCTTGGTTAAATAAACTTTCCAAATGTTGCCGTTTGGTAAGAAACCGTTACAACGATTTCATCAATAACGAACTTGACAGCCCACGACTTAAGTCGTGGGCTGCATAAACCACAAAACAATGAAACCGATTGATCGGTTTCAAATACAGCATTAATAAAAAAATCAATTTGAGAAAACTTGTTCGATTGCGATTATCATCCAACATGTCGCATTACTATTGCATCTACGTCCTCGATTGCTTTCGCTAACCGGTTATTAACAACGCGCTCATCGAAGAGCATCCGTTGTTCCATTTCCATCGGGACTCGCTGGATACGTTTCGCGAGTGATTCTGCGTTTTCTGTATTTCTCTTTTTCAATCGTTGAATCAGCTCTTCGATTGATGGAGGCTCGATGAAAATGAGGAGCGAATCATCAGGGTATTGCTTTTTTATCGAAAGAGCGCCTTTTACATCAATATCGAAGAGCATCGGGGTGTTTGCCTGTATCGCTTTATTGACCTCGCTCTTCAACGTGCC
>SCUC01000446.1 GCA_004322375.1 Bacteroidota bacterium | reverse complement strand
CAAACTGTTCCGTAATCTCAGCCAACGGTTTATGCTCAACTCCGCTCATATACACATGCTGTTTGCCGATAAGTTTTCCTTCTCTCACTTTGAAAACTACCCCGCACGCATCGTTCCCATCTATGGCTATGGCAAATAAATCCCTGTCTTCTAAATCTGCATCTATAATTTTTTGCCGCTCTGTGTGGACGGTGAGCTGCCTGATTTTATCTCGCAGTTCTGCCGCCTCCTCAAATCGAAGCTCGTCAGCCGAGGTCGCCATTTGCTCTTCAAGAGAAAATACAAGGCTTGTCGTTTTCCCTTTTATTACCTGCATCACTTCCCGTATCATCTCATTGTATTTGATATGGGAAACCAACCCCTCGCAAGGTCCCTCACATTTTTTGATGTGATAATCCAGGCATATTTTAAACTTCTTCTTTTTGATTGTCTCTTCGGTAATCAGGTAATTACAGCTGCGAACCTTAAACACATCCCGTATCATTTTCAAGGAAGCCCGCATCGTCTTCACATCCGTGTAAGGACCGAAATATTTTGAACCGTCCTTAATAATTCTCCGCGTAACAAACACGCGGGGATACGGTTCATTCGTAACAACGATAAACGGATAGCTTTTATCATCTTTTAAATCAACATTGTATCGCGGCTTGAACTTTTTGATAAGTGTTGCCTCAAGCATGAGAGCTTCGATTTCACTATCGGTCGCGATAAGCTCAACATCCTTTATCTTGGACACCATCGCCTCGATTCGCGGGTCTAGTTTTCTCGACTTGTGAAAGTATTGCCGAACGCGATTTTTCAGCACAACCGCTTTGCCGATATATAATAGCTTCCCCTCAGCATCCTTGAATTGATACACCCCCGGCTTATCGGGAAGATTATTGAGCTTTTCCTCTAAGGTTACTTCCTCATTCGAAATGCTTATCGAAATATTTTTCGCTTGCTCACTCATGATGTTTCAAGTTTCAGGATTCAGGTTTTAGGTTTCAGGACAACACAGATAGTAGGCAATCAGTGTAGTATGAATAGAACTAACCAATTAACAAATCAACCAATTAACCAATTATCCAATCTTCTGGCTCAGCTCCACAAGAACGCCATTAGTAGATTTCGGATGAATAAATGCGATCAAATACCCGCCCGCACCGACTCGCGGTTCTTCATCAATCAATTGGAATCCTTCACTTTTCAATCTGCGTAGTTCTTCCTCCAGATTTTCGACTTCAAACGAAAGATGATGAACACCTTCTCCCCTTTTTTCAATATACTTCGCAATAGGAGAGTCAGCAGATGTCGCTTCTGTCAGCTCTACCGACGAATCGCCTACATGACAAAAACCAACCCTAACCTTTTGTTCTGTCACTTCTTCGATAGGGATATGATTAATATTAAAGAGCTTAGAAAATACGTTCGATGCTTCGTTTAAGTTTTTTACTGCAATACCTATGTGTGAGAGTTTCATAGAAAAATAATAATGTTCTGAAATTGCGCAAGGCTATTTTCTAATCTTAGAATTTAAGAGTTGAGTTCAGAGGCAACCTAATAAGATAAGGTATAATATTGCGTTGTGTGCTTCAATGACGTTGTTTAAGCCGTTGAGTCTGAATCAATACACTCTTATCTAATTTACATTTTTTTCACCTTTCAAAAAAGTAATGAAACTGTTTGCTACAATCCGGTGTACATTACTAAAATCTTCTTCTTTGCCGATATGAAATCAAATAACTAATGACGAATGACATGACAATACCAAATTGGGATTTAGCCTCAATTTATGCTATATTTAATGCTACATTCCCCGCTTGAAAAGCCTCAGGCTTGATAAAGCGGGTTTCTTTTTGCATTGAACAGGACATTTTTTGATAATCACAACAGTTTTCCGGGCGCATGGAGCATATTAGAAATTTTTGCATCATTGCGCACATTGACCATGGCAAATCAACCATAGCCGATAGGCTTCTCGAACGTACCGGTACCATTACCGAACGCGAGATGAAGTTCAATCAAGTGCTTGATGATATGGAACTTGAGCAAGAACGGGGCATTACCATTAAGCTTCATGCCATCCAGATGAAATACAAGGCGAAGGATAAGAAGGAATACGTTCTCAACCTCATTGACACGCCCGGACATGTTGATTTTTCGTATGAAGTTTCCCGTTCTCTCGCTGCATGTGAAGGGGCGTTGCTCGTCGTTGATGCTTCTCAAGGCGTAGAAGCGCAAACAATCAGCAACCTTTACCTCGCGATTGATGCAGGACTGGAAATTATCCCTGTTATCAATAAGATTGATTTACCCGCCGCTATGGTAGATTCTGTGAAACATCAAATCATTGACTTGATTGGCTGCAAAGATGAAGAAATTATTCTTACCAGCGCGAAAATGAATCTCGGAATAGATGAAATACTAGATGCTGTTGTAAATCGTATTTCGCCGCCGAAAGGCAACCCGGACGCACCTCTGAAAGCGTTAATCTTCGATTCTATTTTTGATGGTTACCGGGGATCTATAGTTTATATTCGTGTTTTCGATGGAACCTTAAAAGAACGTGAGAAAATAAAATTCTTTGCTACAAACAATGTGTTTGAAGCAGAGGAAGTCGGTAAGCTTGAAATGAAACGCCAACGTACCGGCGTGTTGATTGCGGGAGATGTCGGTTATCTTATTCCCGGAGCAAAAGATGTTCACGATACAAAAGTTGGAGATACTCTTACCAATGCGGATTTCCCCGCAGATGGACCTCTTCCCGGTTACAAAGAGGCAAAGCCCATGGTCTTCGCAGGGTTGTATCCTGTCAATGCTGATAATTTTGCCGAGTTAAGAGATTCTCTTGATAAATTGAAGATGAACGACGCTTCTCTAATCTTTGAGCCGGAAACATCGGTTGCCCTTGGATTTGGTTTTCGTGCGGGTTTTCTTGGTCTGCTCCACATGGAAATCATTCAAGAACGACTCGAACGGGAATTCAAGCAAGAGCTCATCACTACTGTTCCCAACGTCGAATACAAAGTTACAAAAACAGACAAAGAAATCGTTCTGGTTGATAATCCCGCGTTAATGCCGCCGCTCGGCAACATCGAGTTTGTTGAAGAGCCTTTTATCTCTGCTCAGATTATCGCCCCAACTGAATACATCGGCAATATTATGAAACTCTGCACGGAACGACGTGGGATTTATAAAAATACAACGTATCTTGACCCCACACGCGCGGATCTTCGATACGAGCTGCCGCTTTCGGAAATCAT
>SCUC01000445.1 GCA_004322375.1 Bacteroidota bacterium | reverse complement strand
GCAAAATCGTATTCACCGTTCCTCCGACTCCTTTGCCGAGAGCCGACCACTCATGCCCGTTCCATTTGGCGATGTTGTTCACCTCCACGTTTCCGACAAAACGAAATTGCCCGCCGATATACAGGTTGCCCGATGAATCGAACACCATCGGTCCGATGCCTCCATCAATCCCATTCGGTACGCCGTACCCCCACGCCCAGCCTATACCTTCTATAGAAGATGCTTCCTCCCCGCCGCTTTGCTCGGTTGAAACGGAAGCGGAGACTTGCATTGCCGATGACTCTCTCAGCCGTTTATACACCGCCTCTGCGGAGATTAGGTTTGGCTTAACATATTCCCGCGCGATGCGTTCAACATCCGTATCGTTCATTTCTTGCCCGTATGCAAGCGACGCCATGCTTACAATGAGTGTAGCGAACAATAGGATTATTTTTGTAAATGGTTTCATTTACCCAATTCTTGAAACGAAATGCAATATTTCATTTAACAAGTGTTTCATTGTTTATTATTTCGTGGTGCTGCTCTGGTTCCAATAAAATAACTCGTGTTCCAGCTAACATATCGCCTAACCGTTGATGCTTTTTTGTCACTTTAGAGAGGATTAAGCCAACAGCCCCAAAGAAAAAAAATAAATCTATCGGGTCGAAAAGGTGCCGAATTAAGGAAGATAACAAACTTGATCTTGCTATGTTTTCATGGACAACTTTTATATTGAAAATTAACTTAAAAAAAGTGTATCCATTACGCGATTCAATAAATGGAATCCATAAAAACCACAACAGAATGAAAGAAAACACATGCGGGAAAAGAGGTAACATATTGAAACCATTCGCTCGAGTCTCCGACATGAACAAAAAATAGACATAACATGCAATAAAATAACACAGATAATCACATAATGCTGCTAACACCCTTCGCGCAAGTATCTTATCATATTGGATATACTCTGGATAGTTCATATTATGGTTTACGTTAAAACACACATTGAAGAAAATTAATGTTGTTATAGAGTATTGATATCATAAAAAAACTGATAGACGATTATTAGCAACCAAGAAAATACTATAATCAATTGTATTCGTTTGTATCTAATATGATATTTCCAACCTTCTGAATGATACCACTCTTCCTTGTGCGGTAAATACCAAACGTTAATCCAAAATTTATCTCTAAATTCTGATTTTAAATATCGTTGCATCCGAAACATAAAAAAAGTCTGTAAAAAAGCCAATGCAATAAAAGATATTATGACATAGTATCCGATAAATTTTTCTGGGTCAAACATCATACGTCGTTTTTACCATGATATTGGGTACAAAAAAGGTTCAAATGGTCTGATAAAAATATCATGCAACCATTGATTAATAGAATATGTGGATGTTGATCCTGATTCAGTTCGGGTTGCACCTGCTCCTCCTAGTCCTATCCCTACATTCAACCCAGAATAATTGCCATATGTGTCAAAAATCGGCCCTGCGCTTACGTACTGATAGGAAAGAGAGAAATTATAGTTCGTTGCCTTAAAATCCTCAATTGATCCTGTCATATACCCACCTTCAAGTCCTATAGAAAACCCTTTTCCAATAACATTTCCAGTACTTGAATAGAAATAAGGTGTTTTATCTCCTGAATTATAAACGATACCAGCATTAAAGCTCCAACCTGCTACGATGGCACCGCTTGCCCCAAGGTTAAAGTAATAGTTACTACCTCGACCACCATCTCCACCACCGGGACCTGCTAAACTCGGAGCAATAAGCATTCTCGAAAATGCTTCAAGATCTGGGTCTTTGTCAAGTGCATTAAGCATAGCCGACCAACTTATAGCTGCGGCGGTTGCAAACGCTTTTTGTCCGCTCACTTGCAATGTCACATCCCTCCACTCAAAAGTAATTGTCCTTATATGTTCAACGTAGATAGCATCATAAAAAGTATGCCCAAACTCTCGAAGGACCTCATCACCATTTGCCAAACCGTAATGAATATAAGTCGCACCAATGAATCCACTGAATCCATAATAATCCGCCCTCATTTGTTGCTCCCTCGCCCACGCAGCTGCCTGTGCCTCCATTTCCGCCTGATGTTTTGCATCTTCCACCGCCTCTAAATATGCCGAATACCATTTGGGTACACTCCCGCTCGGATCCGTAAAGCTCACAGGGTTGTTGGCAGCGTAGCTGTAGGGAGAGAAGCCCGCACCCGCCGGGTCAATCGCGTAAAATCTGCCAAGCTGCTCATCGTACATGCGCGCGCGGTAATTGTATATGCCGGTTTGTGCATCATACTCCTGCCCCGTGTATTTGTATCTCACGTCGGGAGAGGTTTGAGATGTCATCAACTCTCCCCACGCGTTGTAGGCGTTGTACTCCACGCCCGCGCCGGTGGAGCCGTTCATCGCCGCGCGTGTGGATTTGAGATGGTCTTTAAAGAGGTAATACGCGCTGCCGTTTTCAATAACTGCGAGCAAGCCGGTTGGTCCATACACGTACTTTCGTTCCGCGCCGCTGCTGGTTTTCTCCACAAGCGGGTAATCGCTCAATCCACGGAGGTAGAGGGCTTCATAGCGTCCCGGTAGTTTCTGTAACAACTTTAATGTATCCATAGATTTATAGTAAGCTTGAGGAAAAACTTCCGGGGTGATATGATTTCATTAAAAAATCTGAGTATAAAAAACAAAACCCGCAGAGCGTTCTTATCCGCTCGCGGGTTTGTTACAAACTCGTATATCTTGTTGCTCAACTGAGTATGGTCATAGAGCATAGTCCCCAGCTATAACGTTGGAGGTGAGGTACAATATTTTTTCTTCAGAAGCAAGAGTCCGATGTTTAATAATCTAATTTTTCAAAACCCCGCCAGCTTCACCGCCGCGTCATAAATTTCTTTTTCTTGAATCAACACCTCATGCTCCAGGATTCGCGAAAACGGCACCGGTGAGTCTTTCGAGCCGACGCGCATAATTGGCGCGTCAAGATATTGAAATGCGTTCTCGGCAACTATGCCGGCAATCTCGCCCCCAAATCCGCCAAACAGAGGATGCTCATGTGCGACAAGCAGCCGCCCTGTTTTTTTCACCGTTGTTAAAATCGCGTCAACATCGAGAGGCTTTAGCGTGCGTAAGTCAACGACCTCGATATTTATTCCCTGCTCATCCTGTAATTTGCCTGCCACACGCAGCGCCAAATGGACAGGCGTTCCCCATGTTACAATACTCAAATCAGTTCCCTCGCGCCGTACACGCGCTTTGCCGAACGGCACAATATGATTGGGCGAAGGTTTATGACTCTTTGTGAAGAACTGGTTATACAGAAATTTATTCTCCATGTAAAATGTAAGCCCGCGGCTCCGCATCGCCATGCGCATCAACCCGATGGCGTCATCTGCAAATGAAGGAACAACAACTCTAAATCCCGGCAGCGAGGCGAATGTTCCGTCAACACTTTGCGAGTGATACAGCCCCCCGCCAATATACCCGCCGCCAGCCAGCCGCATAACCATGTTGGGAGCAAACTGTCCGTTACTCCGGTAATATTCATGCGAACTTTCGATAAGCGCTTCCATCGCGGGCCAAATATAATCTGCAAATTGCGCCGCTTCAATCACCACCCAGATATCTTCCTTATACCGGCAAAAACCGTTTGCAGTTCCTACGATGAAATCCTCCGCAATCGGCGCGTTGAACACACGTCTGCTGCTGAACTCTTGCTGCATCCCTTTAGTAACGTTAAATACTCCGCCTTTTTCTTTGGATGCGACGTCCTGTCCCCAAAGAAATGTGTTGGGATTGCGGCGAAATTCTTCTTTCAACGTTTCATTGATTGCTTCGCGAAGCGAAAGCAACGGGCTTTCCTGGTCAATCGTTTCAGGGTTATCCTCTTGCGAATCAGCATAAGGTTCAGGAATGATAAACTTCAACGCTGTCGCCGGATCGGGATCAGGTTCAGCTTCAACTTTCACTGCTGCTTCTTCAACAAGACGCGCGTTTTCCTCTTCAATTGCTGCAAGGTCTTTCTCCCCTGCCTCTCCTTCAGAAAGAAGATAATTTCGGAACCGCTTCACAGGGTCGTACATCTGCGCTTCGGCAATTTCCTCTACGGAGCGATAGAGCTCGTGCTTATCAGAATTACTGTGCGATTGCAACCGAACACAATCGGCATGATAAATTGCCGGACCTTTGCCCGATTGCACATAATCGAGAACTTCCTGCATCCCGCGCCAGCAATCGAACACGTTCGTCCCGTCAACATTAACAATTTTCACATCCTTGAAGCCGGAAAAATTCTCAGCCACATTTTCGTTTGCCGCCTGTTCGACGATTGGAACGGAGATACCATATTTATTATTTTGAAAGACGAACACAACGGGAAGTTTTTCTCGTGCCGCTCCGCTGATAGCTTCATAGACGTATCCTTCGGAAACGGCGGAATCGCCATTGCTCGAATAGGCAATTTCCTCGCTGTTATATTTTTTAATCGCGCGCGCCACGCCAACGGCGTGAAGCGTGTGATTGCCCGTAACGGAGGAAACGTTTTGTATTCTGATGGATGGTTTTGCAAAATGGTTGCTCATGTGCCGTCCCCCGGAAGCGACATCGGTGGCTTTCGATAACCCGTTGCGGATGATTTCCTCAACGGTTAAGCCCGCTGCAAGGCAGGTCATCAAGTCCCTATAATAGGGAAAGAGAAAATCTTTATTTGGGCGGAAAGAAACTCCCAAAATAAGCTGCGCGCCTTCATGCCCGGAACACGCGGCATGATACGACCAGCCTTTTGCCTGCTTCACATACAGCGCAGCTTTCTGGTCGAGTAAGCGGCCAAGGTGCATCAATTGGTACCATCGGCGGAGGGTGTTGGTGTGGACAGATATTCCAAAATCATCGAGAGGAAGCACGGAAGTGGTTGCCGTGTCAACATGAGAGCTTGCAACTGTTTCTGACATTTCAATCCTAAGTTGTTCAACAAAAGAACATGGCGTCGCGTTGTACATACATACATGACCTGCTGATAAAGGAAAGTCCCGCTCTACAAGCCGTAGGCATAAGCGGGACTGTTACGCGACGCTAATAAGATAAAAAAATTTTTTGTCATGGCAAATTTCTCTATATTTTGCTGATAGACTCAATAATTCAGACAATTATCATAAAATCCTTCATGCCTCAAACTCTCAACATCCTTTTCATCGGCGATATCGTCGGAAAGCCCGGCTTTGAAATCACCCAAACCCTCCTTAAAAGCTACATTCAAAAATACGAAATTGATTTTTGTATCGCGAATGGTGAAAATATGGATAACGGGAAAGGAATTGATGAAAAATTAGCAAATCAATTATTTGAGCTTGGCGTACAGGTCATCACCACAGGCAACCATTTGTGGGATAATTGGGGCGCAAAGAAGCTGCTTTCCTCAAACAGGAACGTGCTCCGCCCGTTAAATTACCCTGCTGAAAATCCGGGCAATGGTTTCGTAGTATTTGATTTAGGTGAAAAGGGAAAGGTCGGCGTGTTAAATTTGCAGGGGCGTGTGTATATGCAGCCGATTGATTGCCCCTTCCACAAAGCCGATTGGGCAGTTGAGAAAATGCGCGAACAAACAAAAGTCATTTTCGTTGACATGCATGCAGAGACGACATCCGAAAAAATCGCGATGGGCTGGTATCTCGATGGCAGGATAAGCGCGCTCGTCGGAACGCATACCCACATCCAAACCGCCGATGCCCGCATCATGCCCAAAGGCACGGCATACATCACCGATGTCGGGATGACAGGACCGTATGAATCCGTTATCGGCATGAAAACCGAAATCGCGCTCAAACGCCACATCTTTCAAACTCCATACAAATACGAAATGGCAACGAACGATAATCACCTCTGCGGCGTCTTCGTGCAGGTGGATATTGCAACCGGAAAAGCATTGAAGTTTGAGAGCTTTATTTACCCAAAATTTCTCTAAGGGTTTCAGGCCTCATGTTTCAGGCTTCAAGACAATGGTTCGTAAAGTTTCAAGAACTTAAAAATTCCTCTTCGTCACCTGAAGAATGAACTGTGAACTGTGAACTGTGAACTGTGAAACCTGAAACATGAAACAGAAAACTGAAAACAGTAAATTGTAAACTGTAAACAGAAAACAGGAAACTATGTCTGCACTTCTCATAGACGGAAAAAAAATCGCTGAACAAATCAAGCTCGAAATAAAGCAAGAAGCTCTGCGATTAAAAACAGAGAAAGGATTAACTCCCGGTCTTGCGTTCATCCTTGTGGGTGAAAATCCTGCCTCGCAATCGTATGTTAAAATGAAAGGGAAGGCTTGTGAAGAATTAGAATTCTATTCTATTACTGAGCGACTTCCCTCAGATACTTCAGAAGGCTATCTCCTTCAGCTTATCTCCCGTTTCAATAATGATGAGAAGCTCCATGGCATTCTTGTTCAGCTTCCCCTTCCCCATCATATCAATGAAGAGCATATCATCAGCGCGATTGATTACAGGAAGGACGTTGATGGATTTCATCCTGTCAATATCGGTAGATTAGTCGCAGGGCAGGAATGCTTGAAACCCTGCACCCCGCTTGGTGTTCAAGAACTTCTTTTACGAAGCGGAAATGACCCTGGTGGTAAGCATGTCGTTGTCGTCGGAAGGAGCAATATCGTCGGCAAACCGGTCATGAATATTCTCTTGCAAAAGCAAGCGGGCGCAAATGCAGTTGTTACCATTACCCACACAGGAGTAAAAGACATTTCCTTTTTTACAAAACAAGCGGATATTCTCATTGCCGCGATAGGAAAGCCGGAATACGTTACAGGCAAAATGCTCAAGCCCGGCACAGTTGTGATTGATGTTGGCATCAACCGCGTTGAAGATTCAACCACCAAAAACGGGTACAAAATTGTGGGAGACGTTCATTTCGCCTCAGCTTCGCAAGTTGCCTCTGCCATCACCCCCGTCCCCGGTGGCGTAGGACCAATGACCATTGCAGATCGGAAGAGC
>SCUC01000444.1 GCA_004322375.1 Bacteroidota bacterium | reverse complement strand
TTCACAGCAAGCGCACTGTTTCGATTTCAGTTCCGACTGCCGCACTCTCAGAGACGAATCGCGTCAACGGACAGCCGCGCCGGGCAACGCAATACATACGCGCCCTAACAATGTACGCGATGTTCCCAATCGCCCAAAGGATGGTTTGCTTCCGCCTGAATTTGGCGGACCTGAATTGACGTTTATTCCTAAGGCAGCGTACGGCAGAGACAAGCGTTATCATACCGGCAAAGCGATGCTCCAGATTGAAGCCGGCGAAGAAGAGACTTCGCTCATTCGGGGATTGCTCAGGCAGCAATCGGTCAATTTTCTGTTCGGAGAAGAAGGAAGCGGCAAGAGCCTGCTGGCAATGAATCTCGCCATCAGCGTAGCAACCGGGGCGAGCCGTTTTCTCGAATTCGATATTTGTACGCACGGCAAAACGCTCTACCTGAACAATGAGCTGCCGTTTCGCGAATTTCTTGCCCGCTTTAAAACGATGGCGGAAGCGCTGCCCGAACAGCAGGCGGAACGCCTCACGCAGCTCCTTGTGCCGGAAAACGTTCCCCAGTTCGAGAGCTACTGGGATGAAATCAACGAGCTGTGCAGAACCGAAAAGCCCGCTCTCGTCGTGCTTGATTGCCTCTACTGGTCTCACAACCGCGGGGAAAACAACAGTTCCGGCATGAAAGCCATTCTGCGCCAATTTACCTCGCTCCGCGACGCTCACAAGCTCGCCCTTCTGATTCTCCATCACACCAACAAGGGGAGCCGCTACCGGGGATTGCACAACAATAACATGCGCGGCTCCGGCGTCTTCGGCGCGGCAAGCGATACAACGCTCGAGCTGCGACGCTCCGAGAAAGACGAAACCAAGCGACTCTTCAAGCCGACCAAGCTTCGCTACAACAACGACGCGATGCGCTCTCCCAGATTGCTTTCATTAGCCGATAACTCGTTATGGTTTGTTGACAACGGGGCGGCGGATGAGGATGAGCATATCGCGAAGGCGCAAACTTCAAAAGAAGAAATAAATCTCACGGAGATAGTACAACAGGGAGAAACGTTAACGAGGGAAGAAATATTGAAACGGTGCATGGCAATGGGTTTTTCGGAGCGGACTGTTGACAGGAATTTGAAACAGGCGAAGAAAACGGGGTTATTGAAATCTCCGAGGAAGGGGGTTTATGTGGGGTGACTCCCTCACCCCTAGAAGGTTGTCTCAAAAGCCCGGTTATAGTAGTCGCAGACTTTATGTCTGCGGTTTTGAGTTGGAAACGCAACCATGAAGGTTGCGCCTACTATCTTTTGAGACAACCCCGTTTGCCCCTCACCCCCCAGCCCCTCTCCCAAGGGAGAGGGGAGTGAAATTAACGGTTACTTAGGTGTGGAATGACTTATGACTGCGTAGAAAAAAAATAAAGCTTTTAACAAAACTTACTCTACAACGACTAAACCCCAGGTACCATTTTTGCAAAAATTTGAACTTGACCTAACGTTATCTTACCTTTTAGGAAATTTATTCAAACCTTATTGTAGGCAAATGAAATGAAAACTGAAGCAGAAGACTTGTTTGAGGCAGGTAAAGTATATTATGAATCATCTCAATACCTCGAGGCTATCGAATACTACGATAAAGCTATCGAGCTTGACCCTACGTTTGCCTATCCTTTGAATGGCAAGGGAAATGTCTTTTATTACCTTCACAGATATGAAGAGGCTATCGAATGCTACGACAAAGCTATCGAGCTTGACCCTACGTTTGCCTATCCTTTGAATGGCAAGGGAAATGTCTTTAGTGACCTTCACGGATATGAAGAGGCTATCGAATGCTACGACAACGCTATCGAGCTTGACCCTACGTTTGCCTATCCTTGGTATAACAAGGGGAATGTCTTTTATGACCTTCACAGATATGAAGAGGCTATCGAATGCTACGACAAAGTTATCGAACTTGACCCTAAGGATGCCTATCCGTGGAATGGCAAGGGGAATGTCTTTTATGACCTTCACAGATATGAAGAGGCTATCGAATGCTACGATAACGCTATCGAGCTTGACCCTACGTTTGCCTATCCTTGGTATGGCATGGGAAATGTTTTTAGTGACCTTCACAGATATGAAGAGGCTATCGAATGCTACAACAAAGCTATCGAGCTTGACCCTAAGTTTGCCTATCCTTGGAATGGCAAGGGAAATGTTTTTAGTGACCTTCACAGATATGAAGAGGCTATCGAATGCTACGACAACGCTATCGAGCTTGACCCTAAGTTTGCCTCTCCTTGGTATGGCAAAGGCTTAGTTTATCAACAAACAGGCGAACTACAAATGTGTCATGCTTCTCTTACACATTTTTATAGAGTTGCATGGAAAAATGATTTTTTTGAAGTAGTGCCAACGTTTATTGGCATGTTTGTAGAGCATTTTAAGGCTCCATTATTCTTATACCAAGTATTTTTTGTTGACCATGTTGAATTACTTACGTCTCTCGGATTACATCATACAGTAAACGATGTTTTGGAAGAATGCGAACCCGTAGTTGATTTTATCGAATATTTACAGGAGGGAACACTTATTCAAAACGAAGTCGAACGACTCAAGCTCATCGGAATTGTTCAATTATCTATGGGCAACCCTCTTTGGGCTTATGATACCTTCAGTAAGCTTGATGATTTGGATGATACGGATTTGATGGGACAGTATTATTATATCGAATCACTAAACGGATTTTGCGGGGATACGGATGGGGAATTGCTTACGTATGTCTATGAACGAGCGGAGAAATTCTCTACAAATAGTTTGGAGCAGCCTCAGCAATTATATTATGCCGGGTTGATATTTTATGAAACATCAAACCACTCCCTCGCGAACGAGGCATTTTCTCAATGCTTAACTATTGATAAGAAACACTTACCTTCCCTTTATATGAACATGTTATGCTTACACAACTTGAACGAATTAGAACAACGAGATGAAATCGCTCTGCACATATTAGAACAAGAACGGAGAATAAACATTCATGGGGGCAAAGGGTTCCTTCAAGGGGTCACACCTCAAGATATTGATATAACTGTTCCCGGCTGGTCTCAACCGTTTTACAAGTTTGCAAATTATAATGAAATCTCCGAGGCAATTTTTT
Source organism: Bacteroidota bacterium (assembly GCA_004322375.1). Lineage (GTDB taxonomy): Bacteria > Bacteroidota > Ignavibacteria > UBA10030 > SZUA-254 > FW602-bin19. The sequence continues at coordinate 1,581 of SCUC01000444.1, read as the reverse complement.
TGATGTGGCAATGGATTGCAGAACATCCGGCACAAAGCGGCGTTTACTTAAAAGAATTGGAGATTTCCTCTTTCCTGTATGAACCCGGAATGAGCTCCGCCCTTGAAGCTTGGAAGTTTAATGAAATAACGAAACAAAAAATTGAAGAATTTAAATCTCAAAAAAAAGATCAAGAAAGAAGATTGATTAAAGAAAAATTAACAGTCGAATTTATCCTAATCCCCTTCGAAAAAGAAGTGCTGAGTCAGAATGAATTGGAAGAGCGCATTGCAAATAGAATTGACAATGAAAGTAAAGCTATCGCAGAAAAAGCGCACAAGTATTTGCTTCTCGTTGAATACTATTTCGATTTAGGAAAATTAAAACCCGAATCGGCTATCTTGCTCTATTTTTATATTATGCTAAAATCGGAATTTTATGGAAAAGGGAATTTCAGCAAGGAATTTGTTAAATCAACGTTTGAAGGTTTTTTGACCGGTTCAGTTGCGGTTTCCTTAAGCGGAGCAGCAGGATCATTTAAAGTCGTCATCGGTGCATTAGGAGGGGGCTTCATTGTCATCCTTACAAAATACATAGAAAGTGAAATCGCGAAGATAGACCCCAAGAACTCCTTACAACAGTATCGCATATTCAAAACAAATTTCATTAATTTCATCGCTACTGAAATGGAGAACGAGGGAGATGATTTTGAAAAAAAATATCCAATGAATGTATTTAAGCCCGAGAGTTGAGCATTAACAGGCTCGTTTTAATGCAGAACGACCTGGGAGACAGTTCGAGAACTACAATGACAAATTGCAAGATTATCAAACCATTAGGCTACGTAGGGGCGAGGTAACCTCGCCCCTACGCTACCATATGCCTTTTTTTCATACATGTTATACTAATAGGAACAGGAAATATTTCAGGGAACCTTCATCTGCCATCTGCCATCTGCCAATTTTCGTATGTGTTGGCAGATGGCAGATGCTCCGGGAGGAGGCTATATTGGAATATCTTACTAAAAAGCAAAAACCCCGCCAAACGACGGGGTTTCCTTTTGCTCCAAAGGTAGGACTCTGCGCCTGAGGCGCATCAGCCTTTGGCTGAGAACCTACAACCACCTTATGAAAAGCAAAAACCCCGCAAAGGCGGGGTTCATTGTCGCTCCAAAGGTAGGACTCGAACCTACAACCCTCCGGTTAACAGCCGGATGCTCTACCATTGAGCTACTTTGGAATGTATATCGTATTGCCGGATGTCCGACCGATAAAGCTGGTCGAGACTACTTTGGAATATGGTCAAAATACGAAAAAATTGCCCGATGATTGCTCATCAGGCAATAAAATATAAAGAAAAAATTCTGGATTTCAAATTTTTACTTCTTTGATTTATCTATGGCAATTCTCTATATTAAAAGTGAAGTGTAGCTCAAAAATAAATAAAATGTCATTCTGAGGGGCTGTCTCAAAAGTAGAGGAACGTAGAGTCTGATTCGTAATCGGACAATTTTTTAGTCGAAATTTCATAGAATTCTACTTGTCCGTTCGTCAACGACCCGTAGGGCGGAACGGACTCTACAATTTACTTTTGAGACAGTCC
>SCUC01000443.1 GCA_004322375.1 Bacteroidota bacterium | reverse complement strand
TCCGCGTTGCCGTAAATCCCGCTATAGCGGGACTACAGTATTCAAGTCCCCTAAACGGGACTGTTTTTACAGATTAGTCGGATTTATCCGACTTGCATGTAGTAGCATCGTCGTTTACGGTCAACGACCCGTAGGGCGATGCGGAAATTGTCGGTGCGTAACATCACTTATTAATTAGAACATATATATGCACAAATCATTTTTTCTTTCAGTAAAGATAAAGCTCTTTTCTTTCCTCCTCCTCTTCTCCCTCCCCTCCCTCTCCCAACCCATCACCCATGATAGTGTGAAAGCACAATTTCTTCATGCGTGGAATGGATACAAGCAATACGCATGGGGACATGACGCGCTGAAGCCGTTAAGCAAACAACCGCACGATTGGTATGGAACATCGTTATTGATGACGCCGGTTGATGCTTATGATGTTATGCTCATTATGGGGTTAGAAAAAGAAGCAGAAGAAACTAAGAAACTCATTTTCGATAGCTTATCGTTTGATAAGGATATTGAGATGCAAAGCTTCGAGATAACGATACGTCTTTTAGGTGGCTTGCTCTCAGCATATCAAATGGATGGGGATAAACGGTTCCTCTCGTTGGCAGAAGACCTTGGGAAGCGATTACTGCCGGTCTTTAATACATCGAGTGGAATGCCTTTCCGCTATGTCCATCTTCAAACGGGAAAAATTAGCACGCCAAGGAGCAATCCCGCAGAGATAGGTACAGCGCTAATCGAGTTTGGGACCTTGAGCAAGCTTACCGGCAATCCCATCTATTACGAAAAAGCCAAGCGCGCGCTTGTAGAATTGTTCAAACGACGCTCCAGCATCGGACTTGTCGGTACTTGGATTAATGTCGAAACCGGTGAATGGGTTAATACCACAAGTCATATTGGTGGAGCTATTGATTCCTATTACGAATATCTCATAAAGTGCTGGCTTCTCTTTGGTGATGTGGAGTGTAAAGAGATGTTTGATGAATACATCAAGGCAGTCAATACGTACGTTGCCGATACATCGGCAGGAGGTCTCTGGTACGGTCAGGTTGATATGGAAACAGGAAGCCGCAAAGAAACATCATACGGGTCGCTCGAAGCATTCTTCCCCGCGACGCTTTGTCTTGCGGGAGATATCGAACGAGCGAAGAAGCTGCAAGAATCAAACTACAAAATGTGGCAGGTATATGATGTAGAACCTGAAGAGATTGATTACGTATCCATGAGAGCAAAATCAAAACAGTATTATCTTCGACCTGAAAATATTGAATCTGCTTATTATCTTTTTCAATACACGAACGATTCAACCTATATTAAAATGGGGGAAACATTCTATCGCAGCCTGATCAAACACTGTAAAACCGATGTTGGCTTTGCTATGCTGAACGATGTTACAACCAAGGAAAAAGGCGATGCGATGGAAAGCTACTTTTTTGCAGAAACATTGAAGTATCTCTACTTGCTCTTTGCTCCCAAAGATGCTTTACCGTTCGATAAAGTAATTTTCAATACGGAAGCCCACCCTATTCTGAAAACGTGGAAATAACTCTTAGATGTGTGATGTGAGATTTAGTGATTTTAAACCATAGGTGATAGATGGTAGGCAGACAGAAAGATAGAATACAGCTACAAACCCAAAACCAAAAACGCTAAACATTAAGCAGGAAACAGAAAACTGAAAACAGGAAACTATACGCTGTTTCCGCTTGGAATTAGGTAGAGAACTCTTTATCTTCTTGTCGTTATGAGAATTGGAATTACCTGCTACCCCACGTATGGAGGAAGTGGCGTTGTAGCCTCCGAATTAGGGAAAGCCCTTGCTGAAAAGGGGCATGAAATACATTTTATCAGCTATGCAATGCCGATGCGCCTGGATGGATTTATAGGGAACATTTTCTACCACGAAGTTGAAATATCCAGTTACCCGTTATTCGACTTTCCGCTCTACACTCCTGCGCTTGCAAGTAAAATCGTTGAAGTCGCCAGGTTTGAAAAACTCGATATTGTCCATGCTCATTATGCAATTCCCCACGCAACAAGCGCGTACCTGGCAAAACAGATACTTGGAAATCAGCCGTTAAAAATTGTTACAACTCTTCATGGCACGGATATAACGTTAGTAGGGTTAGAACCGAGCTATCTGCCTGTAATGAAATTCAGCATTGAGCAAAGCGATGGCGTTACCGCAGTTTCTCGTTTCCTCAAGGAGAAAACACTCACAAATTACAATATCGAAAAAGATATTTCTGTCATAACAAATTTTGTTGACATCAATAAATACAAGCGCGGGGCATCGCCGGAAATTCGGAAACGGATAGCTCCTAACGGTGAGAAAATACTTATCCATATTTCTAATTTCCGTCCGGTAAAACGGGTGCAGGATGTCATTAAAATTTTCGACCTCGTGAGGAAAAAGATGCCGTCGAAGCTTCTTCTTGTTGGAGATGGTCCTGAACGTTCTAACTGTGAGCAGCTTTGTCGTAAATTAAAAATTGAAAACGATGTTCAATTCTTAGGAAAACAGTTAGAGATTATCTGCCTGCTCTCTGCTTCCGATTTGTTTCTCATACCAAGTCAATCGGAAAGTTTCGGGTTATCCGCTCTTGAAGCGATGGCGTGTGAAACGCCGGTTGTATCATCGAGTGTCGGAGGTTTGCCGGAACTTGTTGTTCACGGTGAGACGGGGTACATTGCAGAAATTGGCGACGTCGAGCGTATGGCAAAATATTCTATAGAGCTGTTAACGAACGATGCCCGCTACAAGCTGTTTGCTGCCAATTCCCGGAAAAGAGCAGTCGAAAAATTTGACAAAGATATTATCGTCAACCAGTATGAACAATACTATCAACATGTGCTTGCAAGATAATGAACTCCGAAAAGCCTAAACTTACAGAATCTGGGGTGTATCATTTGATTCAACCGTTTCAACCCCCCGATAATATTCCCCTCTCGAAACCTGAAACAAAATTGAAATCTGATGGGACTATTCTTGATGTATTTTACAGAATGCCTATTCGCTCTAAACTGAGCTTCATTGTGGCTATTTCTGTTATTATTGTCGCTGTGATATTAATATCGGTCACTCTGCAGCAACAAGAAAAAGAGCTGCGAAATCAAACAGAGGTATTGGGAACAAGCATTGTGCAAAGTCTCGCTGCCGCGGCAAAAGAGAATCTTCTGCTAAGCTCATATCCGGTTATTCAAGATTACATTAAAGCGCTTGTTCAACGAAGACCTATACCGGGCTTAGAAGCGCAATATGTTTTTGATAGAACGGGAACAATCGTAGCTCACCTTATATCCGATAGCGTCAACAGAAAAGTTGCCGATAGCGAGCTTGAAATGGTAAAAACAACAGATACCATACTCTTTTTAGAAACGGAGCACTCATTTCGATATGTGCTGCCCATTTATCAACGTATCCCGGATGAAGTTATTCCGAGACAAATATTACTTGGTGGAGCAAGCGTTAGCTTTTCCAAGGAAACACTCCTCGCACCGATTGATCGCATTAAGAGGTTAGTCATTGCCACAGCGATTTTCGTCTGCTTGCTTGGTATCGCTTTAATGTTTCTTGTTTCCGGCAGGTTTGTCAAGGTGCTTACATCGCTTTCCGACGCTGCCCGGCGCGTCGGCGAGGGAGATTTATTAGTTGCCGTAGATACGAAAATTAAAGATGAGCTCGGAGTGCTGGCTCATGAATTCAACAAAATGGTGCAGCAGCTTCGTGAGAAAACAGAGATGCAAAAATATCTCTCCCGCTCTGCAGTTGAAATGCTCTCGGAAGAACACACCGCAACCCTTGGGGGGACACGTAAAACCGTTACCGTGATGTTCACGGATATTCGGGACTTTACCGGTGCGTCTGAAACGCTCTCTCCCGAAGAAGTCGTCGAAACGTTG
>SCUC01000442.1 GCA_004322375.1 Bacteroidota bacterium | reverse complement strand
TATGGCACAACTCTGAAAACGATGCTTGATTCCAGGTTCCATTTACGGTAGAGGCTTCACATTCAATGTAACGGCTGCCGGACGTGAACACAACTACCCGCTTGAATTTTTTTTCGACGGTTAGTTCGTAGCTGCAAAATGTTGTGTTACCGATTGTGAATTCTTCAGGTTCTTGCACAAGAATCAGAGAATCTCCCCCATAAAATGATTTGCTCAGCGTGGCGAGAAATTCTAACCCTTCATCCATGAACATTTCTTTTGCTTGCGTGTCAAGATGTAACTCACGGAACATGATTGTCGCTGACAGATCATTCCGTATCAGCCATGCTTCAAGTTGTTGAGCGACAGCGCTATCCTGCGAAGTGAACCAACCGGAAGGAATTTTACCGGTAAATATTCCGCTTCGCGCTGAGAACGATTCATTGCTTAAGGGAGAATCGAACGCATACCGAATGCCCGGCGCGCATGAAGAGAGCAACAGGCAAACAACGGCAAGCCGGAGAACGCTGCGCACGTTATTCAGAGATTCTTCTAAATTGTTCTGATTCCAGCGTAAAGGTAAGCGAGACGCGGTGGGTATTGCCAAGCTGGTTCTCGGAGTCGAATTTTGCAAAGGTATAGTCAATGTCAATTTTGGGGAGCTTGACGCCGGCGCCGACGTTTAGTGAGCCGAGCTCGCTATACCCAAAACGGAGGGCAACAATATGTTGATACGCGACTTCACCTCCTGCGTGGAAATCAAAGCTCGCAGGTCCAAGATGAGCCTGTGCGGCATATTCTCTGCCTTCAAAACGAACATCTGCACCCGCTGTCGGAATTAATTGGAAATCGCCAAGCGTATGAATATACGCGGCTCCCAATTTAAGCGTGGGTGTAAGAAACTCATTGGTTCCGGTATTCCATGCGATGAGTGTTGTCGTTACATCCTGAATCGAAGCGCCAAGCAGCACGTTCTCGGCAGCTTGATATTGCGCTCCAATATCGAAGCCGATTCCCGTTGCCGAGCCTGCGTCTTGATCGCGGCGAATGATTTTAAGGTTCGCGCCAAGAGAAAAATCTTCGCTTTGTTGTTTTGCATAAGAAAGGTAGAATGCCCAATCAGCGGCGTTAAAATAGGTAACGCGTGAAGGATCAATTCTTGCAAAGTCGGGATTCGGCTGAACCTGATCGGGCGGCAAGAGATTTCCATTCGCGTCTAGCGCGGCAAACTGGGTGTTGGGGATATTGTCAACGCCAAGGCGAATGGCGCTAAATGCAACAGTAGCATTAGCGCCGAAGGGTGCTGCGATTGCAGCGTAGTCGTAGTTTACTAAGCCGGCGAACCGCTCATCGTGCATGAGAGCAATCTGGGGGAACTGAATCTTTGAAAGTCCGGAAGGGTTCCAGTAGGCTGACGTAACGTCATTGGCGAGAGCAACATAGGAACTACCCAACCCTAATGCCCTGCCGCCAACGCCGATGGCAATAAACTCACCCGCATATTTTGCCCCTGCCAGAAGAGGAGCGCTGTTTTGTGAAATCCACAAGCAACAAACTGCCAGCCAAATGCCGGCAGCACGGAGATATTTATGTTTCATAGTGAATGGTTCTATTCAATAATTTCGCACCCAAACTCTTTAATAATGAGCTGGGTCATAGGGTGGTACAGAAGATTCATCGTTGCAGGTGAAGGCTGTGCTGAAGTTGACTCAGCCTGTTCAACCTGTGGAGATGGATTCCACTCCTGCATATCGCTCTGCGCCACAATCGCTTCGAGGCGCACTTTTGCTCCGTACACCTGCTCGGCGAGTGAAAATAAGAACTCCCGATTGCGCTTAAAAGTTTCAAGATGGAAGTCGTCCGGGCAGCCGATTTTTAAACGATTTTCTTTCACGTCAAGAAGCTTACTTTCACTGAGCATCGTGCCGACATGAATTTTTTGTTTCCGGGCATCGTTAACGAACAACGACCATTTTTGAAGTACCTCATCCGGGTTGACAGGCGAAATATTCGGTTCAGCGGATGTTGAACGCGCTGCCTGAATGCTTATGGAAGGCTGCTTTTGTGGGACATACAGCGCCGATGGCTCAGACGCCATTGTCACAGAAAAAGAATGTGTCTCTTTTTCTAACGCTGCCGGAGGAACTCTGCCGCCGCTTTTTGACGGCGCTGATGAACTGTTGAATAACTCTTGTTCTTTCACGGAGCTTTTCTCCTGTGAAGCTCCATTTGATTTATATTGCAGCTCGTTAAGCCGTTGTACCAGTTGCTCAATCTGGATGCTGGAATCCATTTTTTGCATTTGCAGGAGAGCAACTTCGAGGCGGTACCGGGGCTGTTGATTCCAGCGAATGGCATTATCTGTCTCTGTTGCCAGCTTTATCAACCGCATCAGGTCTATTTCGGAGAATGCCGCGCTATCCTGTTGGTATTTCTTTTTATAGGTTTCCGATGCTTCAATAAAAGCAACAGAGCCGGTAGAGCGGGCAATCAGCATATTCCTGAGATGCTCGATGAAGCCGCTCACAAACTCTTTGAAATCGTACCCTTTGCTCATTATCTCCTCGACAAGGGAGAGCATTCCCTGCGGGTCTTTCGATTTAATGAGCGTGGTAACGCGGAAGTATAATTCCTGGTCAACGATGTTAAGAGCTTGCGTGATTTCTCGCGCCTCTATATTGGTACCGCAAAAGGAAACGACCTGATCGAAAAGGCTCTGGGCGTCGCGCATGGAGCCATCCGCTTTGTGAGCAAGCAGAAATAACGCCTCGTTATCAATGTTGATGGTTTCCTGCTGCGCGATGAATTGAAGGCGTGAGGTGATTTCTTGAACCGTGACTCTGCGAAAATCGAATCGCTGGCACCGGGATAGAATGGTAAGAGGGACCTTATGAAGCTCTGTCGTTGCAAAGACAAAGATGATGTGCGGAGGCGGTTCTTCCAACGTTTTCAACAGAGCATTGAATGCCTCTTTCGTCAGCATGTGCACTTCGTCTATGATATAGACCTTATATTTTCCCTTTGCCGGACCGTAGCGAACCGATTCACGCAGTGAGCGAATTTCTTCTATGCCGCGATTCGATGCGCCGTCTATTTCAAAGACATGAACGCTGCGACCTTCGGTAATTTCAGTGCATAGCTCGCACGTGTTGTCGGGGTTGTGGTCCTGAGGGTTGAGGCAGTTGATTGCTTTCGCGAGGATGCGCGCAGTTGTTGTTTTTCCGACCCCGCGCGGTCCGCTGAAAATAAACGCGTGGTGAAGCCTGTTTGTCGCAATGGCGTTCCGCAGCGTAGTCGTAACGTGCGATTGCCCGACAACGTCTCCAAAGACCATCGGTCGCCATTTGCGGGCGGTAACAATGTAGCTCAAAAGAAAAAATCCTAATTATTCTTTACAGATATTACAGTAAAAATTTCAAAAACAATGTTCAAATTTCTTTCAAATAAAATCCAATGAACAGTTGTTATAGCGGCGTTGTTGTTTGTGCATTGGGATTTATTTGGAGATTGAGAATTGTTATTTGCTCATCAAATATTTATCAAAATATTGTTCTATTCTTCGATACTCGTCAAGCCAGCTATCGGGATTCGTAAACGAATGCGCTTCATCGGGATAGACCATGACGTCGAACTCTTTCTTCGCTTTTTGTAATTTTTCAATCAGTTGAACAGCATCCTGAAAGAAGACGTTATCATCAACCATGCCGTGTAAAATCAGCACAGGCTTTTTAATGCTATCAACAAATGAAAGCGGGGAGCTTTTTCTATATGCTTCAGCATTTTCTTCCGGCTTTCCGAGACGGGCGTTGGTGTACCACTGGTTGTGGCGGTAATAATTTTCCCAGCTGGTTACCGCCCGCAGCGCCGCTCCGCAAGCGTATTTATCCGAGAGCATCAAGCCCATCAACGTCATAAATCCGCCATAGCTGCCGCCGTAAATCCCGACCCGAGCAGGATCAATGTAACCAAGCTTTGCGAGATAATCAAGACCTTCAAGCTCGTCCTGTAAATCTTTTCCTCCGAGGTGCATATACACGTCGGTGCGGAATTGCCGCCCGTATCCGGCGCTGCCGCGGTAATCAACTTCAAACACAATATACCCGCGTTGTGTTAACCGGTTGTGAAACAGATATTCCCGGTAATAATAGCTCCACCCGCGGACAACGTTTTGCAAATATCCTGCGCCATGAACGAAGACGACGACAGGATATTTTTTTGAAGAATCGAAGTCAAGCGGCTTGTACATCATCGCCGGAATATCTCTCCCGTCGGAGCTTCTAAAAGTGATAATTTCGGGTTTTATCCAATTTCGCTGCTTAAACTCATCGGGGATTGTGCCGGTAAGACGGGTTTCTTTCGGCGTAATCGGAATGAGCAGCGACGTGCCTTCATCAACGGCAACCTGAGCTGAAGAATCGTTTAAGTGCGTTTC
>SCUC01000441.1 GCA_004322375.1 Bacteroidota bacterium | reverse complement strand
TTCGTAGTAAGTCCGGGAAGCTGTTGCTTTACACCTGCAACATCCCCGCTTTCGAGCTGCGCTATCGCCTGTTGTACTTCGTTCTTTTCTTGAGCAAACAGCGCCGAAAAGCCCAATGCAACCGACAAAACGATATGAGAGATGAGATATGAGATATGCGTTTTCATTTCATGCTAACACTAAGTACCAAGTACAAAGTACCGAGAACGTTTCATCAAGCCACCGCTGCCAATAGTTCTTCCGGAATCTCTTCCCCGTAAGAATGAGCTTCCCCAAACAACGTGGCGGAATTAGCGCGAACAATTGTTACAGTTACATAATCCCCTATGGAAAAATCACCTTTCGGGAATACAACCATTTTATTTCCGTCTGTTCTCCCGTGCCATTCGAGCGATGATTTTTTGCTTTCACCTTCAACTAAAATCTCTACCGTTTTTCCGAGCATCTCCCTATTTTTCTCTAACGATATAGCTTTTTGAAGTTCCACAATCTCCGTCACCCTGCGCGATTTCACTTCTTCCGGCACATCATCAACCATCGTAAATGCAGGAGTATGTTCGCGGGGAGAATATTTGAACATAAACGCCCCGTCAAAGCGAATTTCATTCAATACGGAAAGTGTCTGGCGGTGATCATCCTCAGTCTCTGTAGGAAATCCTGCAATAATATCGGTTGATAAGCAAACATCCGGAATTGTGCGCTTAATTTTTTTTACCAACCTCATGTAATGCTCACGGTCGTAAGTTCGGTTCATCGCCTCTAATACCCTGCTCGATCCTGATTGGAACGGCAGATGAATAAATTTGCAGATGTTGGGATAAGAAGCTATGGTTTTAATCAGCTTATCAGACATATCTTGCGGATGTGACGTTGTAAAGCGTACCCGAATTGATGAATCAACCTCCGCGACAGAGCGCATCAAATCTGCAAAATCATATTCACCATCCCGGTACGAATTGACATTTTGACCAAGCAGCGTAACTTCCTTAAATCCCCTCGCGGAAAGGAGCTCAACCTCATGAACAATACTTGTCAACGTTCTGCTTCGTTCCCTTCCTCGTGTGAACGGTACAACGCAGAATGTGCAAAACTTATCGCAGCCGCGCATCACGGTAATCCACGCGCTGATTCCCTCGGTTCGCAACGGCTCTAGGTCATCGTACGTTTCTACCCGCGACAAACGAACGGCAATTCCCTTCTCTCCATGCCATGCTTTATTTACAAGCTCCGGCACCTTGCGGTATTCGTCAGGACCGATAATCACATCAACAATCTGTCCAACGCCTTTTGCTTTTTCATCGGTGAGCTTGTCCCGCAATCGTTCAGCCATGCAGCCGAGAACACCCACAACAATTTCAGGATTCTTATTCTTTAATGCCTTAAACTCGCCCAACCTGCCATAGACGCGCTGCTCTGCGTTTTCGCGAACACTGCATGTATTCACCATAACGACATCAGCTTCCTCAATCGAGTTAGTAATATCGTAGCCCTCTTTATTGAGCAGCCCCAATACCAACTCGGAGTCGGATACATTCATCTGGCACCCGTATGTCTCGAGATAAACTTTTTTCTTCTGTGCAATCATCTTATATCATCTAGCGGTTGTCCAAAAAGTTGCATTCACTTCGTGGGAAAATGATGTTGTGAAAACAGCAATAACAGCTTGTTTTGATTGATATTATTATTTATTTAGATTATAAGATAGGCAAAAACTGACAGATAGTCAAACAAGTGACGGGATGGCAGGATTCAAGGCTATATGAGACTTAATAATTATCATACTACAAAATAACCTTCCTGTAAAACATCAAATATTGATATTAAAAAGAAATTTTTGTAAAATCTTACTAACATTCAAATTAAAGAATACATACTATGGAAAAAGAGAAACAGGCGGAACTACTATTGAATCATTATAATGATACCTTTGAGCATTTGATGTATCATTGGAAAATGAGAAACAGGGTATTCATTTTTATCTTGATTCTTCTTGGAGTGATTGTATTGGATTTAGTTTCACCGGGTTTAATATCAAAAGGGGTTAACGCTTACATTATTAAATCCCTCGACCTGAAAATTGATGATCAAAATGCAACTGTGATTGATTTATCCGTTATTAACGCAGGGATATGGTTTGTCCTGTTATCGCTGGTTGTCAACTACTACCAACGTTCAATTTTTGTTGATAGAACTTATCATTACATTGATAAAATTGAACGTCAGTTATGCCTACTCATGGAGGGAGATTTTATTACAAGGGAGGGAAAAGCATACAAAAGCAGAACAGGAATTTATAAAAACGATAAAGAGAAAAGACCGATTTTTCTCAGAACTGTCGGTCCTCTCTATACATTTATTTTTCCCCTTTTACTTTGTTTCATAACCATTTGGAAATTGAAAAGCCAGAATCTTCCTCCGGCAAGCCCCATGCAATATTTTGACTTAATCGTTGGGATCGTCCTGATTGGATACAATATCTTTTATCTTTTATGGGTTCTCAAGAAAGCTTAATTTCTCTCAAACTCAAAACCTCCCTTACCACATTTTTTACTTTTACCTCTTGATACCGGGAGGGAGTTCCCGCCTTTGGCAAGGTTCGTCTATGATGACCTACTCCCGACCAACTTCTTCCCACCCCATCATCACATTTTTTTTTAATTTTTATTTGATTAAGCTCATGCTCTTTGTTTCAACAAAATCTCCTGCAACAAGCCTATAGTAATACAATCCGCTCGGCAACCCGTTCGCATCCCATACTTGAGACTTGAAACCTGAAGTCTGAACCTCGTTTACAAGCGTTGCCACTTCCTCACCCAAAATATTATAAATTTTCAAACTGACATATTGACTACCGGGTACTGAATACTGAATAACTGTAGTCGGATTAAACGGATTCGGATAATTCTGCTCAAGGGCAAACTCACTTGGAATTATTGTAGTATTGGTACTTCCACTCGGTGGAGGAGGAGGTAACTCCGATGTAAGTACAATCTTTATTTTACTTAATGATGAATAGCTAATGACTGATGACAATATTAACTCTCCATCATTCGCAGCCTTCACCCAATAGCCCTGCCCCGGTTCAATTGTTGATGTAGAAAAATAACTCCCTGAATAACCGAAAATTTGTGAAGTAACCAATCCCGGCGGTATCGAAGTGATATTACCTATGGGAACGCTCCCGCTCACCGAGCCGATAATGTTCCATCCTGTATGCACGCTAATCGTGTCGGTAAATGTCGGCACTCCCATTCGAGAGAACGTTTCGCCTGAATCAAACTTCAGCCAATACCCCTTACCGGGTTGCAAATTGTTCTCCTCAGTATATCCTGCCTGATAATAAAATGCGTTCGATGTGCTTGATGGGAATACAACGGCTTTGTCATTCTCTTCAACGCTCATTGGCAACGAAACCAAATTCCATCCTTCCGCGACATCATGCGTTGCTGTAAAACAAGGAACCGTAACTACAACCGAATCGCTATACGTTGTCTCTTCTCCATTTTCATTTCGCGCCTTTACTCGAATCTTGTATTGCGCGCACGCCTGAACTCCCGTTATAGAGACTCCTGTTACCGCTCCCCATCCTGCTTCTGTTTTCCATGCAGGTGTAACGCCCAGCACATCATCACTTTCTACAAAATATGTTGCCGCGCTATCGCTCACTTCAATTGCAAACTCGGTCAAGGGAGAATTTCCATCTGGATTCACTACAAGCTGAACGGCATTATACTCTGCACTGAGTATTGCGGGCGCAGGGGGAGTTTCGGCAAGAGTTAACGCATCAAGTTGTGTGGGAATTCCTTCCCCCGGTTCATTAAACGCAACAACCTTGTAATAGTATCTCTTGTTTGGCGATAAACCGGTATCGGTAAATGCTACGCTGCTTACAGGTAAATCCACACCCGTTTGCTCAAACGGTCCCTCGATATTGCTCGACCGATAGATACGGAATCCCGTTTCGTTCTCAATCGAATCTTGCCATTCCAATGTAATGAGAGATGAAGCTCTTAGCGTTGCTGTGAGATTTGAAACCATCGTCGGTACGTTTGCCGTTCTGAATTGCATCGGGCTATTTGACGCTTCAAGAGAAGCATTGGTGTTACTCGCGACAACGCTCCAATAATACGTGGTATTCGGTAACAACCCTGTCACGTTATAACTTGTAAGTGTGGTATTCTCCACGAGTAACGTTGTTGGCGGGTTATTTCCATCCATATACACATCATACCCCGTTGCATTTGCCGATGCTTCCCATTCAAGATTTCCACTGAGTAAAAATGATGTATCACCCTGAACAGGTAATGTCTGCAAAAATGCCAGAGGGTAAGCT
>SCUC01000440.1 GCA_004322375.1 Bacteroidota bacterium | reverse complement strand
GCTCTTCCGATCTGCCATGTAGGACCAACCTGACCGCCAATAATTTCATCCCATTTTACCGATGCAGAATCGGAATTCAACTGCAAATCTGGCAAGTCATTACCGCCTAAGAAGGCAAAACCTATTACCTCTGTGCCTCCGGGAGGGATGGCAAAAGGACCTGCGCTAATAAGAAATGACCAATCGTTCACAGGTGAGCCTTCCGTCAGTTGAAATCCTTCTGTCATAAACCTATACTTATTTCCCTCGCTAAATCCATTATAAATATATAGTGGATTATTCACTGCACGAAATGAAGTAACAGGTGATGAAAGCAAGGAGACGCCATAATAATTCGAGCCGCTGGTATCCCACATATATCCCAGTTTTCGAGCGTTATCGTACATGACTTTATTATAATTCGTATTGACAACATCCCAATCGGCATAAATACCAACATACATCTGTGTGATATTATCCGTGCGTGTATTAGTGAGCTCATAGCGAAGGATAACGTAATCATCATCGGGTGGGTTATCAAACGAATAAGAACGCTGGGTTACTCGTAATCCAATTCTGTTCGCTGGCGTGCCGGAATCTGTAAATACACATCGAACAACTCTATCGGCTGATGGTTCTATCGGAAATTTGAATGCGCTATCTTTGAGAGTTTTCCAATCCACCGCCGCCGAATTTGTTGGATTCCCAAAGGCGTTATCAACGACATGTAAAGAATCGGTTGCCGCCATTAACGTCGCATGGAATAATGAAGTTGCAGAACCGATAGGATACTGAAACCCATTCCCGAACGACTGACCATTCGTTCCGGCATTGTAATCGAAATATCCTAATGAACCAAAATTTGAGACTGAAAAAGCTACATTACCCTCAGAATGTGTCACAAATTGTTGGTTGAGCAGTAACTCAATCCACTCGTAATCCGAATAGGACCCATCGGAGATATCAAACCGGAGCAGCGCAAGTTGGTTGTTTGATATGGTTGAGCCTATTTTTATTTTAAATGGCGCTGAAGCATTCGTCCGTGTTTCCAATGTGTTTAGCGAGTCAAGCGTAAACGATCCGGAGATAATCTGGATGTAGGTTGTATTCGGTGAAAAGAGTGTGATTGTTGCTCCCGGGGAAGTTGCCTTGAGATAGTTGATAAACGTGCAAACTATTTCAATAGTATCATTCGGCTCCGGGATGCCGTTTCCATTTCCTCCCACGGTTGTATCATCATTGAGTGTGTAGCTAAGCAAGCGAACTGATGGCGAGCTAAATGCGGTGTCAACTGCGGTATAAGCATTGATTCTCCCCTTCCCAAGTTTTTTAACATACTGGGGTTGATTGTCAATCGGGGTTGCACTGACACGAATCCGTTCGCCCGCCTGCATAGAGCTTAACTCAGGAAATTTTGATTTCACTAACGCAACTAACCCTGTAACATGCGGAGCCGCCATAGATGTGCCGGTCGAAATTGCATACCCATCATTTATGTATGTGCTAAGAATGCCATTATTGACGCTGGTGCCGCTGCTTCCCCCGGGGGCAGAGACATCAACGCTCCCGTGAAATGTTGAATAGCTTGCTTTTCCTTCCAGTGATGCTTCAGTTCTTGCCGCGACTGAAATAACGCCGGCATACGCTGCCGGATATTGAGCCTCATCAATACCGGAATTTCCTGCTGCCGCAACCACAAGAGTTCCTCTCTCGCTTGCATAATCAACCATCTCTTGCTCAAATTGAGAGAAACCGCTCCCACCCCAGCTGCAATTTACCACATCAACTCCCATATCGGCTGCATATTTCATACCTTGAAATCCAAACACGATAAAGGCAGTTCCGCCTGCGCCCCTGCCATCATTATCCGAGGCAGTCTTAATCGGAATCAGCTTGCAATTGTAAGCCACACCTGCTATGCCCAGGTTATTATTCGTCATCGCGTCTGCAATCCCCGAAACATGAGTGCCATGTCCCACGTTGCTTGTTAATGCTATCGGGTCATTATCTTCAACTGGATCCAAATAATTCGCCCCGCCAAAATCCCAGCCGTGCCAGTCGTCTATTTTACCATTGCCGTCATCATCAATGCCATTGGTGCGCTTATCGTTGCTGCTCCCATCTAATCCGTCTTCACCCGGATTGACCCAAATATTCGCATACAGGTCCGGATGGTCCCACTGAACGCCCGTATCTAAAATGCCGATGACTACGGTATCGCTACCTGTGGCATTGCACCACGCGGAATCAGTTAAAATTTTATTTAACGCCCATTGCTTATTGCGCGAAGAGTCGCTTGGCGTGCATAATGTTACAGACTCAACAGGATAAATAAACCACGGTTCGGCATACTCCACCTCAGGTAGAAGTGATAGTTCCTTTGCCAATTCGAAGGCATCAATAGGCGAAGTATATTGGGCAACATAAACCCGATCAAGGGAGTTCGGCTTGAGATTGGCTTGATTAGCATTCTCCTGAAACATTCTCGTAACTGATGTCACCGAATATTGTTCTAACGCCCGGTCAACACTTGATATGCCAAAAACCCTTGCGCTCTTTGAAAGAGAAACATTATCTTTCAGCTTTATCACAATTTTATCGTGAAGGTAATAGCTGTTCTCTTTCGTCTTGGTCAATCGAGGAAATACATGAGATTGAATTATCTGCCCCTTGGTAAAAGATGTGTTCGATGCTATAACAGTGGTAACAACTCCAAGTATGACGACTGCAAGCATAAGAACACGATTCAATGATAGCATAAATTGCCTTAAAATAATAAATGAATAACTGACTCAGGTGACTGTTTTTTTTAAAATATAATTAGCCATGGGTTTTATACCCATCGCTCATTAATAACTAATACTACGCACGAACCCAATTTAACATGTATGAATTTCATTTTCACGACTCTAACTCCTCCCCCTTCTCTTGCAAGAGAAGGGGGA
>SCUC01000439.1 GCA_004322375.1 Bacteroidota bacterium | reverse complement strand
TAAACTCCATTCTCAATGGAGTTTAATATCTCCTCATCTTTCTTTTTGGCCTGCCAATCAGGGTCTGCAAGATTTGGGGCCTTCAACTCACGTCCCCGCTTCGTACCTTTCCCATCCTCACCATGGCAGGTAGCGCAGTGGTACTCGAATAGATTTTTTGCATTAATTTCTTCATCCTGCCCCAAAATCGTTGTGAAATTGGAGTGCAAACCAAAGAAGGCGAAGAAGCATATCGTATAACTTACGGCCTTTTTCCAATCATTCATAACCCAAAAACACCTCCGTTAACAGTAAATAGATGTATATCTCACATTACTCTCCCCTGGTTAAAAAAAGAGGAAACAGGGGGTTGTGTTTTTTCTCCAAATGGAAATTATTTACAACCCCCTTTGTCCCCCTTTTTAAGAGGGATTTTTATGTTTCATACTGCCCGGAAACCCGCTTGGACAATCTAAATTTATTTCTTTCCGAAACTCCTGATAACAGACACCAATGCCTTAATCTCATCCTGGGTCAGTTTTTCTTTAAATGGCATCATCTTTTCCGGTGTTCCATTGTTAATTTGCTTAATGATCTGTTCATCGGTTGTCTTTGCCTGCCATTCTGCGTTGGCAAACTCACGCGCTCCCAGACCTGTTCCAAGGTCTGTGGGGTGACCATCCTCGCCATGACAGGTCTTACAATGGGTCATGAATATTTTTTTTGCATCAATATCAGCTGCCTTTGCAATAGAGACCCCTGAAAAATAGGTTACTGCGCCGAGAACTACTGCAATTGACGTTGCTCCAAAAATTCTTGTGGTAAGCATATACTCTTCTCCTCCAGACTTTCATGATAAATTTTTTTTAAAAGGCACACATAAACACAAAACACTTGATTCATTTACTTTTTTTACAAATCGTACATATCATTCTTCATAGGTGAGGACACGGATAATACCCATCGTGCCGCCATCGTTGTTCGTGGTTGTATCACAAACAGAAATCACCTTCTTAATCTTGTTCTGCTGTAAAAATTCATTTACTCCCTTATCCAGTTCCACAAGTTCATTATGGACTTGAAATATCTTGAGAGGCGAAGTAAAAGTTTTAACTTTCACCATAAAACGGCTCCTTTATTAAATTTGCATTACAGAAATTTATTTGGTCACGTTCACCTCTTTTGTGCCCTCCCAGATGCCATAGAGGTTGCAACGGCTAAAAGCACGAAGCGTTTTTTTCCCCTCGTGATGTAAAACGATACTCAAAGACACTTCCGGCCTGTTAAGTTCCGCAGTAAAATCCACACGCGAGATATATATGTGACCGCAATAAAGGTCTACAAACTGAATGAAGTGTCCATTCTCCATTCCATGAGGCACCTCCCCCACCTTTATCGTTACCATAAAGGGCTGCCCGACCTTCGCATCTCCCTGTATGGAGATCACGGGCACGTGTTTTTTTGCTGTATCCGCAGGCCCTGTGGCCACGGTATTGACCTGGCAAAACAAGGTACTTTCACCTGTCATCTTTTTCCTCCGTAATTAAAAATGTTTCCTGAAATTAAATTTTACTTTCATTGAGTTGTATAGATACTGCCTTAATTGCCTTTACAGGGCAAACCGGGATGCAACGTTCACACTTATCGCATGTGCGTTGAACAATTTCTGCCTTCTCATCTTCCATGAAAATAGTTTCACGAGGACAAACATGCAGACATTCTTCACAACCGACACATTCTGCCTTATCCACAACAATTATCATTTGCAAGCCTCTCTATGGCAGGAATACCACATCCATGCTGCCTCCTGCAAAAGGTTATAATGTTATTCCGTCTTGACCTCAATCTTCCTTGGTTTTACATGTTCTGCCTTGGGCAAGACAAGAGACAAGACCCCATCCGACATCTTCGCCTCGATCTTATCCCTATTAATTGCGTCAGAGATTACAAAATGCCTGTGATAATGCCCAATATTGTATTCATTATAC
>SCUC01000050.1 GCA_004322375.1 Bacteroidota bacterium | reverse complement strand
CACCTAAATAAGAGATTAAGAAGATAACTATATGAATGAAATTGAAAATAAGCCTGATAATGGTAAAGCTGTAGATAGAATTACCGCTATTACCATTGAGGGATATAAATCAATCTATGATAGGCAAAGAATTGAGCTTAGACCGCTTACGGTTTTTGCCGGGGCAAATAGCTCTGGAAAATCTAGTGCGATACAGCCGTTACTTTTGATGAAACAGACTCTTGAAGCAAGCTATGATCCTGGTGCATTGTTGCTAAATGGTCCTTATGTGAAATTTAGTTCTACAGATCAATTGCTTTCAAGCTATCAGATCAAACAAGGTCATGATTTTTTTGCGATTACAATAGATGGTGATGCTGATGTTATTAAACCAACTGATCGGAGTACGACCTTTAGGTTTAAGAAAGAAATTGAACAGGGTTTTATTCTTGAAGAATTAACATTTAATAATTGGGAGGGGAAGTATATTTTTAGAGAAAACATGCGTGAAGAAGATATACTTAAGAATCTTCCTGCAAGGTTTACAAAATTGATACAAACTCTTAAACCACCCTTTCTTATGGCATCACCTCAAATTTCAATTAATCGGGAAAAATGCTTTTTTGCAGTAAGAATTTATTACTCTGGAGATGAAAAGAAAGTTGAGTTAGAGAGGTTGCTAGAACCCGCTAGATGGATAAAGCCTCATCTTTACAACATGATTCATTTGCCGGGCTTGCGTGGAAATCCTGAAAGAGTTTATCCGACTACTGCCGTTGGGGATCCTTTCCCTGGTTTATTTCAAAATTACGTTGCAAGCATATTGAATAACTGGCAAAAACAAAAAGATACACGGTTAGAAAAATTGAGTTTACAACTTGAATCTTTAGGGCTTACTTGGAAAGTAGCGGCAAAAAAAATAGATGATACAAGTATTGAACTACGAGTAGGAAGGCTAGCTCGAAGCGAATTCAGAGATGAACAAGATTTAGTAAATATTGCCGATGTTGGACTAGGTATCTCGCAAGTGATGCCAGTCCTTGTAGCTTTACTTATAGCAGAACCTGGTCGGATTGTATATATAGAACAACCAGAACTTCATCTTCATCCTAGCGCACAACACAAATTGGCTGTAATCATTGCAGAGGCTTCAAAAAGAGGTGTAATCGTGATTATAGAAACCCATAGCAGTATATTGTTATTAGGTATTCAAGCGTTGGTTGCAGAAGGAAAATTAGATAAAGAATTGGTAAAGCTACATTGGTTTAGTAGGGCAGAGGATGGAGCTACAAAGATAGATACAGCAGACCTTGATGATGAAGGCGCATTTGGAGATTGGCCCGAAGACTTTGGAAAGGTTGAGTTAGCGGCTGAAAGTCGTTATCTCGATGCAAGCATTAAGTTTCCCCCGCACAACTAATGAGAAAAGAAGATTCTAAACTCATTGTTATTGATTCGGATATCACAAGGGCATCAAGTGAAAGAAACAATATTCGAGCAATGCAATCTAGAAAGCTACTTGAAACTGTATTGGTTGTTTGCCATAAATTTCTTTTGACTCCAGAAATATTAAATGAGTGGAAGGATAATAGATCAGGTTATTCATCATCGTGGCTAACAAAAATGATGGCTCGAAGAAAATCACCGCCAAAAGAATCACCGGAAGACGCCACACTTAGAGCTAAAGTCAAGAAATTGCTTGATAATACAAACGAATTAGAGCCAGTATTGAAAGATATACACCTTATTGAAGGTGCATTAAGTTATGATAAAATAGTAATTTCATTTGAAAAAGAAGCGCATAGTAATTTTAAGAGAATATCTGACAGTATCGGAGAATTTAAACCAATTATGTGGCTTACTCTCTCTGATGATTTTGATGACATAATCCAATGGCTGGAAGATGGAGCGCCAGAAAAGAAAGAATTTCAACTGGGCTATAAGAATGAAAACACTTAATTTTGTAATTGTGCCTAAATAACCAGTCACAATTTGTGACTGGTTCAATCAAATGAAATACTTGAAACTTTAAACCTGAAACTGCTGTAAGCAACTAAAATACTGTAAACTAAAACCACGAAACAGAAAACTAAACTATGGACATACAACATTTATCCGTACCCGAAATAACAGCGCAATACACGTACAAAACATGGTCGTTCCAGAAGGGATGGAAGCCGCTTCATGTAGTGGACGGGGAGGGGTGCTATTTTATAGACGCAAGCGGGAAACGCTATCTCGATTTTTCCGGTCAGTTGATGTGCATGCACCTTGGGTATAAGAACGAAGCGATGATTCGCTCGATTGAAGAACAGGCGAGAAAGCTTTCATTCATCGGTCCGGGCTTTGCGACGGACGTTCGGGCAGAATTAACCAAGGAACTTTTACAGGTCATGCCGAAAGGATTGGAGAAATTTTTCTTTGCTACCTCCGGCACGGAGGCGAACGAGGCAGCATTCAAAATTGCGCGGATGTACACAGGCAAAACGAAAATCATTGCACGCTATCGCTCCTATCATGGCTCAACAATGGGTTCAATTGCTGCAACAAGCGACCCGCGACGGTGGGCGATGGAACCTGCCGGAAAAATTCCGGGAGTAATTTTTGCTCCGGAAGTGAACTGCTACCGGTGTCCTATCAAACACAGCTATCCTGAATGTGATGTGGCGTGCGCAGATTACATCGAACACATGATTGAGAATGAAAGCGATGTTGCCGCTGTTCTCGTTGAGCCGATTGTAGGTACGAATGGGATTCTCATTCCTCCAAAAGAATACATGCCACGTCTTCGTGAAATTTGCGACAGGCATAATGTGTTATT
>SCUC01000438.1 GCA_004322375.1 Bacteroidota bacterium | reverse complement strand
ATGGTACGAATGATCTTCATTGTGCCCCCAACCGGATTCGAACCGGTGTTACAAGCTTGAAAAGCTCGTGTCCTAGGCCTCTAGACGATGGGGGCATACTTAGTATTGATTTTCGATTCCAGAATGGAAAAAAATAGGTATCGTGTATCAAAGATACAAGGTTTTAAAGATAGGGAAAATCTGTAAAAAAAACAAAGTTATCGCACAAAACCCAAAAAACATAGGAAACTAAATCACATTTTCATCAACCTGATTCGGCAACGTTACCCGTAACGATGTTGTCCGTTTCATCTCCCTCTTGATTGCATGTATTGCGCCCTGATTGCCAGCCCAGCTTCTTCTGGCTATCCCGTTATTCACATCCCAGAACAACATCGAGCGAATGTTTCGTTCATCCTCTTTTGTTCCCTCAATCACCATTCCGAACCCGCCATTGATAGCCTTCCCCCACCCGACTCCACCCCCGTTATGAATCGAAACCCATGTCGCCCCGCGAAACGAGTCGCCGATGACATTTTGTACCGCCATATCTGCCGTCACCTGAGACCCATCGTGAATGTTATTCGTTTCACGATAAGGCGAATCTGTCCCCGAAACGTCATGATGATCTCTCCCCAACACAATTGGCGCTGAAATTTTTCCCCGCTTGATTGCCGTATTAAATGCTTCTGCAATTTGTATTCTTGCCCTTGCATCTGCATACAATATCCTTGCTTGCGAACCGACAACAAGCCTATGGGCTTGCGCTTCTTTCACCCATAGAATATTATCGTACAATTGTTGCTTAATCTCTTTTGGCGCTGTCTTGTACAATGTTTCAAGTACTTCACGAGCAATCTTGTCTGATTGCTCTAAATCACGTTCATCTCCTGATGTGCATACCCAACGGAAAGGTCCAAATCCATAATCAAAAAATAATGGTCCCATTATATCCCTGACGTACGAAGGGATGTTTTCCTTTTTCGATTTCTCAATTCCATCTATTTCGTTAATCACGGCAAGAAGGGAGTTACCATACTCAAAAAAGTTCATTTTATGTTTGCCTGTTACAAGAGCGTTGATTGCGTCAACTTGCCGGATTAAAGAAGCATGGACTTTCTTCTTAAATTCCTCCCTATTTTTTCGAGCTTCATCGAACTCCTTCTTATTGTACTTCCCGCCTGTAAACTTCAATCCTGCCGGACAATAGCCTCCATCATAGGGATTATGCAGTGATGTTTGATCTGAGCCGAGATCAACCTTAACATTATTTGCAACAAGATATTCCCACAGATCAACAATATTCCCATGATAAGCGTATGAAACCGACTCCCCCTTGCTCCGTACCTCCTCAATCTCATCAAGAAATTTTTTATCTAATGTTGCTTGAACCTTCTTCACCCATCCCTGTCGCTCCCTTACTCGTATCGGAACTTCATCCACTTCTGCAATAATAGCAACAGCGCCAAGCACTTCTGCCGCCTTCGCTTGCGCGCTGGACATTCCCCCCAAACCGGACGAAACGAATAACTTTCCCTTTAAAGTCTTCGTTAACGTATCGTAGGTTTTATGAACATGTTTTCTCGCGGCATTTAATAACGTCAATGTCGTTCCATGTACTATTCCTTGCGGTCCGATATACATATAGGAGCCTGCCGTCATTTGACCGTATTGTGTCACTCCAAGAGCGTTGTATTTATTGTAATCATCCAGCCTGCTTCTTTCGGGAATCATCATCCCATTCGTAATAACAACTCTCGGCGCATTTTCGTGTGATGGGAACAGCCCCATCGGATGCCCGGAATACATCGCCAACGTCTGGTCGTTTTCGATAGTAGAAAGATACTTCATTGTCAGGCGATATTGAATCCAGTTCTGGAACACCGCCCCATTGCTCCCGTAAGTAATCAACTCAAACGGGTACTGGGCAACTTCATAATCGAGATTATTCTGAATCATTAGCATAATCCCCGCCGCTTTCGTCGAGCGACAAAATCGTTTATAGTCCGAAATGCTGAACGCTTTCATGTTGGCTTTATACTCATCAACATTCTTATATGGACAAAAGCGATACATGTAGATATGACCGCACTCCTCCAGTTCTCGCGCAAACTCTGCCGCAAGAGCCCTATGAAACTTTGCAGGAAAATATCTCAACGCATTCTTCAACGCAAGTCGTTTCTCTGTATCCGTTAAACCATTCGCTGCAAATGTAACCTTGGGTCTTCGCTTAACATCCCCAAAATCAGATACCTTCTTCGCAGGCGGCAGCGTCGCCGGCATCCCAAGCGATTGTCGAAAAAGTTGTTTATTAAAGCTTTTCATAAATCTTCTTTAACTAAAAAATATTCGTGACATTGAAATTGACCTCAACGTCCGATTGATTGTCTCGAAAGTTGTATTTTGTCATTCCCGCGAAAGCGGGAATCCAATCATTCTCTCGGTTTCTACGTACAATCATTTGATACTCTACGAGTCGTTGCCCCGCTTTTCACACTTGTAGGGCAACAAGCCTTATCGCCCTACACCATGAACCTACAGTTCATCCATTATCCTAAATACTTCCCCACAAACTCATAAAACCTCGGAAACGCTCTCAATATCTCCCCGATCTCCGGCGATAAATACCTATCCTTGCTCAGCCAATCTTTCCCATGCTTAGACTTACCAAGACACCCTTCAATCTCATGATAAAACTTGGCAGTCGCCGGAGCCAATCTCGGCGGAGTCTTCTTTTTTCCGAGACGAATATTACACTTACTAAATTGTTCTTTTCTCATCGCCACACCCTGATACCCGGTGAGTATTGCAATTGCTACAACCTTCTTAACATTTTCGATTATTTCCAATGCCTGTCGTCCGGCAATCGGTCCCATGCTCACATGGTCTTCCGTATTTTCGCACGTAGGGATTGAATCTGCTGTCGCCGGATGCACCAACACCTTGTTCTCAGAAACAAGCGAGGCAGCAACATACTGCGCAATCATCAACCCGGAATTCAACCCGCTCCCGTTCACAAGAAACGAAGGCAATCCATCATTCGTATTGCTATCAACAAGCTTGTTGATTTGTCGTTCAACAATGCTGCCGATTTCCGCCACAGCTAATTTCAAATAATCCAGCGGCATCCCGATTGGCTCGCCGTGAAAATTTCCACCCGAAACTACTCTATCCCATGCAACGCCATGAAGCCCTTTGAGAAAAATGAGAGGGTTATCAACCGCCGCGTTCAGCTCGTTACTAACCGTCTCTTCAACATGCTTGAGTGCTGCATACGCCGCTCCAAACACCTGTGGCACGCACCGTATAGAATATGCGTCTTGCGGCTTAAACTTCTTCTCCGCAAACTTCTGCATATCCTTCCATGGTGATTCACTTTTATTATGTTCCGTAATACAGGCAAGAATATCACTTTGTTGAATGTCAATGTGGGAAGAACCTTGAAGAAGCGTTCTCAGCCATTTCGCAATATGGATTTGTCCGTCATGCTTCCTTACGCTATGAATAGGCTCATAGGCATAAGAATCGCTGCGCGCGCATAAGGCTTCAAATATTAATGCCGAGGAAAGAGTCGCAAGCTGCAACAATTGCTTCGTTTCATGAACCGCAAGCGCGCCTAATGCCGTCATCAGCGCAGTCCCATTGTTTAGTGCTATCCCCTCCTTGTAGCTCAATTGTATCGGTTGTAGCTTCTTTCGCTTGAGACCAATGCGTGCTGGAAAAATCGTCATATCGTCCCCTATGGTAACCTCGCCTTCCCCTATCAAGGGAAGCGCAAGATGAGAAAGCGGACACAAATCCCCGCTCGCCCCAACCGAACCTTGCGAAGGCACCACCGGATGAATCTCGTTATTCAATAGATCTCTGAGCAATTCTACGGTTTTCACCTGCACTCCTGAGTGACCTTGCAACAATGTATTCAACCTGATGACCATCATTGCCCGTACTACGGTTACGGGGAGTGGTTCCCCCACCCCAGTTGCGTGAGAACGAAGCAGGTTCTCCTGTAATTCTTTCGCATGGTCAATCTCTATCGCAGTATCGGCTCTTGATCCAAAGCCTGTTGTCACTCCATAAATTACCTCTCCGCTTTCTGCCTTCTTACGAATAAACTCAGCGCACGCTTGAACTGCGCGTAATGCAGATTTTGCAGGAATTACTTGTGCATAGTTGCCATTGTTTGATTTCGTGGCAATTCGTATGACATCAGATATGGTGAGTGCGAAGCCGTCTAAGATAATGGGGTTAGTTTGTTTCACATTCTTTTTCATAAACGGCTCGAAAAGAATTTTGTTGAAATGAGGAAATTAAATTATAGAAGCATTTGCAAAACACCATAATGTCATTCCCTACGGGTCTTTGACTGAACGGAACGAAGTGTAGTGAATCCGCCTTGGCGGACAAACTTTTCGGGTTTTGGAGATGTTTCG
>SCUC01000437.1 GCA_004322375.1 Bacteroidota bacterium | reverse complement strand
ACCAAGAGAATATCTGTTGAAGATTTGACGAACAGGATGATGATAAAAAAATTCAAACAGGCTGCGGCTGCGCGCGCTATCCCGATAATGCTCATTGCCTCTTTCCCTTGAAAGAACCAATCGAGGAAGAGGGCGTTTGGTATTGCTGAAAGTGAAATCAAGATAATCATTGCTGCAACTACGGGATTGCTGACAAACAACAATGTTACGGTAATCGTGAGCACTGTTACCGCAATGGTTAACAACAATCGCGCGGAAATTATCCTGGCAACTAATCCCTGTGAAAACTCCCGCGCTATTTCACGCGTACCAAGGGCAGGCAATCCTGATGCGCTGAGAATGAGAACGTAAGAAAGCACAGTGAACGCAATGCTAACAATTCCAAAATCGGAGACCGTAATATGCCGGGTAAGGTAGGTAATTGAAAGAAATCCGAAAATTTTTCTTGTTAGGTCGCTGCCGCCGATTGCCAAAATATTTTTCGAGACGCGTTTCATTCAGCAAGACCTGCAATAATTTTCAGCAGCTCACGTTCCCGTTTTTCTTTTGGGAAGAGGGAAACGATACGAGCGCGGGCTTTTGCGGTAAGCTCGCTACCGGATGATAATGCTTCCTTCAATGCTGAGATAAGTGAAGCTACATCAGCATAAGGGACGAGAAAACCCGAATCGCCAATAGCTGTGGAGTTGCCTCCGACATTTGTCGCTACAGGAACACAGCCGCAGAGCATTGCTTCGCATAGGGCATTGGGAAGTCCTTCGCGGCGCGAAGGCTGGCAGTACACAATAGATTCTTGATAGAAGTGGAGAAGTTCCTCCTGTGTCATAGCGGGGTAAAATTTAATATTGAGAGGCGGCCGAAATGTGTAGGCAAATGACGGCTCCACACCGATAACAGCAAAATTCGTAGCAGGCATTTGTTGCGCTGCCTGGATGAGGTAGTCAATTCCTTTTATTCGAAACCGCGCCTTATCGTTTGCTACTGCAACAGTGAGGATATCATTTCGTTTTTCCAAGCCCGGTTTCCAAAATAACGCATCATATCCGGTAGGAAGGGTCGTGATATTGCTGCCGTTATAGCCGGCGAGAATTTTTGCTTCTTCTTTTAATGATTGGTCAACGGCGAGAACGCAATCTGCACTGCGCAATGCGCGCTTTACAAGGATAGATTTCCATTGTGAGAGCCAGATGCCGTAGCCAAGCTCCGGGTCACGAGCGACATCTGCTCCGCCGAGAATAATGATAGATTTTACGCCTAATCGTTTTCCCAGCAGCACGGCAACAGCGGAATAGACTGATGCGAACCAACAGACACAAACGTCAACTTGAAAAATATTGATTACGATTTTGAGTAATTGAATTATTCCTGAACCAATTCGAGGAATAAGCGGAAAGTGTAGAGAAAGAAACTCGAGGTCGTCCCGAACAAAAGAAGGCTTCGCTGTTGAAATGAATAATATTGTCGGTTGCTTGTTCAGCGCGAACCTTCTACGATTGTTGAGCCAATAATTGCTTTACTGCTTGATAGACCTCTTCGACCTCAATCTG
The DNA here is from genome assembly GCA_004322375.1 of Bacteroidota bacterium. GTDB lineage: Bacteria > Bacteroidota > Ignavibacteria > UBA10030 > SZUA-254 > FW602-bin19. The sequence goes on along the minus strand of SCUC01000437.1, from coordinate 2,671 downwards.
TGTAATACATCGGAACTGATTTTCATTCCACCGGCATGTTGCAGGTTTGGGTGAGTAATAAAAACATGGGCTGCACTCAAGTTCCTTCCGTATCATTATATATTTTGTGTTCCACGGATAAACATAGGCAGGATTGGTATAGGCGAAGATGGTGACAACAGGCAGTTGCAACCCGGCTGCAACGTGCATCAATCCCGAATCATTAACTACGAACACTTGACAACGTTTCATCAGTGCTACGCTTGTCATTAACGTTGGGACCTTGACGACTATTCCTTGATTTTCCATCATGGCATTGATAAATTCATTGAGTTCATACTCATCCGGTCCGCCAAACAATAATATCGTAGCGTTATGGTCCGCGATAAGTCGTTTACCTAATTTTGCAAATTTGTCAGGAGACCATCTTCGCATGGCGTGATTTTTTAGGATGGAGGAACCTGCATGGTATCCTATAAGAAGCTGTTTTCCGGTAAGATTATTTTGAGCGAGCCACTCATCCGCTAACCGGGTATCCTGTTCTGTAAGATACACATCCATGGGGGAAAGGGGAGGTTGAACAGTAATACCGAGCTTTTGTACTAAGGCAATGTTCTCTTCAACATTATGCTTTTTGTCATCTTCGTGAACACAGATATTGTTGAGAAACTTGAGAGAACGGATATTCGCGTGATTGTATTCGTGCCCCAGCCTTTTTTTTGCGCCGATGAGAAAACTAATGACATTATAGTGCCACCGGTTAGAAGGATAGACATTGAACGAGATATCGTATCGCTCGGCGTGGAGCTGCAAGACGTATTTCAATGACGCGAGTGGATTAGCTCCGAGGAAATTCCAGAAGTAGACGTTGCTTACATACGGATTTCTCCGATAGAGTTCTTCAACACCCTTAAACATCGCCAGCAAATCAATACGAGCATCGGGAAAACGCTCCCGAAGCAGCTTAAGAGCAGGAGAAAACATAAGCGCATCTCCTATGCCGGAAAGCGCAAGAATGAGAATTTTCATTCTTCTCTCATTTCTATCCTGAATGCCTCCCGCTATTTTCGTTATTGTGAAAGAGAATCCGGACCGGTTGCACCTTTAAGATTTTGTTGATACATTGAAATGCTTTGGTCAAGCATCATCATTTGCTGCTGGAATCTTCTATCGTTCGCATACTGCGGGTCGCGGGCGACAGCCTGGAATTGAGCCTTCCAACGCTGCGCGATATCAAGCGCTTTCGAGTAATCTTTCCGCGTTTCATAAATTTCGAGAAGAAGCTGGTATGGGTTAAGTTCCGCAGACTCGGCAGCGCCCGTTTCCAATAATTCAAGGCATTTCTTCTCGGTAATTTTCGCGTATTTCTCAAAGTTTGGCATATCATTGATACTTCGGAAGATAGACATGCTTTGTGCAGTAAATTGCCAACCAAGATTCGGGATAACATCCACGGGGATAACCTGTTCCATTCTCTGAAGGAATTTTTTAGCTTTTTCATTGTCACGCACAACATATGTAGCGTATTGATACCCTCTAAAGAAACTCGCCCTATAGTTCATGACCATACGCTGGGTATTTTCATTATAGTAGATGCCGTGATTATTCAGCTGTCGCCAGAGGAAACCACTCTGAAACGTCTTCGAGGGAGTGCTGACGTCTGAGAATAAATTCGTTTCCATTTGAGCGATATCCATTCCCGCTTCGTAAGAGGGGATTTTAAATGGTTTTAATTTAAGAGCCAAGCCTTGCATCCAGAGGTATTCATCCAATCCTAATTTGGAATCGGGAGAGCAGGTCGCCGCGAAATAGACAGGTCTCTGCCAATTATTAGCGCGAATGATTTCCCATATCATCAAGTCTTGAACGCGAAGGAACCGCAATTCATTGTTATAAGGCACGCCGTTGACGGTGAAAGTAATTTTCTGTTGTTGCTCTACCGTGCTATCCAACGTCCAGTTCGCGAATTGGGGACGGTCGGTGTTGAGAAATTGCTGTAAAGCATCTTTAGGAACCGGCAATTCCATCTGGCGGGGTTTCCAGGGTCTCGGCTCGATTTGCTGAATTGCCTGATCGGAGAGGGACATCGGGACTTTCTTCGCTCCGTGCGGTGTTTCATTTTTTAACTGCAAGATGTACCATGGGGTGTTGACAAGGCTTAGGTTGACAATTCGGATGTCGCGACGAACTCCCTCTACATCCTGCAAATACCAGAGTGGAAATGTGTCATTATCTCCGTTGGTAAAGAGAATTGCGTCAGGCTCGCAGCTTTGCAGAATATTGTATGAATAATCCCATGCGATATAATTCTTGCTGCGGTCGTGTTCAAAATAATTAACTCGTAAGAGATTTATTGGGGAAGCTCCAAGACTGACAATAACCAATAAGGAGGCAATCGCCATTTGCGCTGAGGTATTTTTCAAAACATCCCTGAGTAAGTTAAATATTCCATACACACCAATGGCAATCCAAATAGAATAGACATAGTATGCCCCGACATAGAAATAGTCACGTTCTCGTGGTTGAGGTTCTTGCTGGTTTTGATACCAGGCAAGAACGAAGCCCATGACGACGAAGGTCACTAACAACGTCAGGCTCATTTTACGGTCTTTCCAAAATTGGAATGCAATCCCAAACAGACCGAGTAAAAGGGGAATTCCCCACGTATCTTTCCAGCTGACTCCCGCATCCT
>SCUC01000436.1 GCA_004322375.1 Bacteroidota bacterium | reverse complement strand
CTCCTGCAAAGATCATTAAACAATTCAATGAAAAACATGGCAAGTTACAGGCAAAGGTCTGCGTTATCGAAAAGCAAGTGTTCGATGGCAGCCAGCTCGAAACGCTTTCCAAGCTTCCGTCTCGCAATGATATTATTGCAGGCATTATCGGTGGGATACAATCGCCGATAGCAGGGCTTGTAGGAGCGTTGAGCGCAGTCATGCGCGATCTCGTTAGCGTTATCGGCGAGATAGAGAAAAAGAAAGCCGCGTAAATTGTCGCACATTTTTTATTAACCAAGAAGAAGGAATTTCGACATGTCAGAAATAGTTCAAGAATTAGTAGAGAAAATTGAGAAGCTCACCCTGCTCGAAGCATCTGAATTAAAGAAAGCTCTCGAGGATAAATTCGGTGTAACAGCGGCAGCCCCGATGATGATGGCTGGCGGTGCAATGCCCGGTGGCGGCGCAGCAGCCCCCGTGGTAGAAGAAAAGACTGAATTCAACGTAGTCCTTAAAGAGGCAGGCGCGCAGAAGATCAACGTTATTAAGGTTGTTCGCGCAGCAACAGGTCTCGGCTTGAAAGAAGCGAAAGACCTTGTTGATGGAGCTCCCAAGCCTGTGAAAGAAGGCGTCAATAAGGATGAAGCTGAAAAGCTAAAGAAAGAACTTGAAGAAGCGGGCGCAACAGTAGAACTGAAGTAATTCGAGAGACAGTGAGAATTACACTACAATTGCGTACATATCGCTCTTTTTCATAATAGTAAGCAGCCGATAACCGCTCGACGAGTAGGTTATCGGTTTGCTTTTCTTAGTCATTACCAAAACCCAAAGGAGAATGCAGAGTGAAAGCTCAAGCAACCACCATTGACGGAAGAATTTCGTTCGGGAAAATCCCGACGATTGTTGATTCCCCGGACTTGTTGAATGTTCAACTCGATTCCTGGGAACAATTTCTTCAAACGACAGTTCCTCCTGTGAACCGAAAAGCTCAGGGATTGGAACAATGCTTCAAAATGAATTTCCCCATAACCGACGCGAGGGAGAACTATATTCTCGAATACGTAGAGTATTATGTCGAGAAGCCGAAGTATTCCGTTATTGAATGTCAGGAACGCGGTCTCACGTTCGCAGTTCCTCTCAAGGCGAAGCTGCGTCTTTCGACAAAAAGCGATGATGGTACGAGCTGGATTGAAACGATTGAGGAAATAGTTTATCTCGGCAACCTCCCGGCAATGACGAACCGCGGAACGTTTATTATCAATGGAGCGGAACGTGTTGTTGTAAGTCAGTTACATCGTTCCCCGGGCGTCTTTTTCGATGAAACGATTCATCCTAACGGGATGTCCATTTACACCGCCCGTATTATTCCGATGCGCGGGTCGTGGGTTGAATTCGCGACCGATATTAGCAACGTCATGTATGTTTATATTGACCGGAAAAAGAAATTTCCGGTAACGACATTGCTCCGCGCTCTCGGCTACTCTTCCGATGATGAAATTATGCTGCTGTTTAATCTTGTGGATGAAGTGGACACCCAAAAATCGGAATTGACGGAATACTTTGATCGCATCGTTTGCAGCGATGTGATTGATAAGAAGACGGGTGAAATCATCATCACGAAAGATTCTACGTTTAACGAGGATCTTCTGAAGAGGGTAAAGAAAGCAGGAATCAAGAAACTTCGATTTTTAAAGCATGAAGGAGCGGGGGAAAGTTCAGTCATTGCGAATACCATCCAAAAAGATACTGCACGCACCGATGAAGAAGCTCTCAATGCTATTTACCAACAGTTGAGGTCGGGCGAGGCGCCGGACCTGGATACCGCGAAAAATTTGCTCGACCGGTTATTCTTCAATGAAAAGCGATACGATTTAGGCGACGTTGGAAGATACCGCATGAACGCCAAGTTAGGATTGTCTGTACCTGTTACGACGACGACGTTGACCAAAGACGATATTATTTCGATTATCAACTACCTCATCGCTTTACAGCAGGGGAAGAAAGCTGTTGACGACATTGACCATTTAGGCAATCGCCGCGTTCGCACGGTAGGTGAGCAAATTGCTCAACAATTCAATATCGGCTTGGTTAGAATGTCGCGCACAATCCGCGAACGGTTAAGCGTCCGTGATCAGGAAAAAATTACACCTCAAGACCTTGTCAATGCCCGGACGATTTCAAGCGTCATTAACGCGTTTTTCGGGACAAACCAGCTATCACAATTTATGGATCAGACGAATCCATTGGCTGAAATTACTCATAAACGTCGTATGTCTGCATTAGGTCCCGGCGGGTTGACCCGGGAACGAGCCGGATTTGAAGTCCGCGACGTTCACTATACGCATTATGGTCGTCTCTGCCCGATTGAAACGCCAGAAGGACCGAACATCGGCTTGATTTCATCCCTTTGCATTCATGCACGGGTGAATGAATTCGGTTTCATCGAAACACCCTACCGAAAAATTAAAAACAAGAAGGTGACAGATGAAATTGAATTCATGACAGCAGAGAAAGAAGACAAGTATAGTATAGCCCAGGCGGGGCGCATTATTAGCGAACACGGACAATTTGCCACAGAACGGTTAAGCGCGCGATTTCAGAGCGATTATATTTTGAAAAAACCTGATGAGCTGGAATACATGGACGTCGCTCCGAACCAAATTGTAAGCGCTGCGGCAGCATTAATTCCATTTCTTGAGCACGACGACGCAAACCGCGCACTCATGGGTTCCAACATGCAACGACAGGCAGTGCCGCTGCTCCGTCCGCAATCCCCGATTGTCGGCACCGGACTGGAGAGAAAAGTTGCATTCGACGCGCGGACGCTTATTTATGCTGAACACGATGGCACAGTTGAATACGTTGATGCAAATCGCATCATCATGAACTATAACATCAGCGAATCCGACTTTGACACAATTTTGAGCTTTGAAGACAAGCGCCATGTCGAATATAAGCTCATCAAATTTTTCAGAACAAACCAGGATACGACCATCAACCAACGCGCTGTCGTGAAGCCCGGACAACGCGTAAAGAAGGGTGATATTCTTGCCGATGGCTGCGCAACCGATGATGGCGATCTCGCGCTCGGGCGCAACGTCGTCGTGGCGTTCATGCCATGGCGCGGCTATAATTTTGAAGATGCTATCATTCTCAATGAACGGGTCGTTTCTGACGATGTGTTCACATCGCTGCATATCGAAGAATTTGAGCTTCAGGTTCGCGACACCAAACGGGGCGAAGAAGAGCTCACCGCGGAAATTCCGAATGTCAGCGAGGAAGCCGTAAAAGATTTGGATGAGAACGGCGTCATTCGTGTCGGAGCAGAGGTGAAGGAAGGCGATATCCTCATCGGGAAAATTACCCCGAAAGGCGAAACGGAATCTACCCCTGAAGAAAAGCTGTTGAAAGCCATCTTTGGAGAAAAAGCCGGCGATGTGAAAGACGCATCGCTCAAAGCTCCTCCGGGAATTAAAGGCGTTGTTATCGGCACGAAACTGTTTAGCCGGAAGAAAAAAGATACCGAAACGAAAAAAGAAGAGAAACGACATGTCGAGCATCTCGATAGGCTGCAGAAGAAGGAACTCAAGGAGGTCCATGCGCAATTTGCAACTAAATTGGGATTGTTGCTCGAAGGTAAAAAGACAAGCGGCGTTCGCGATACATCCGGCAACATCGCTTTGCGAAATGGCACAGTGATCAAGGCTGATACATTCGAGAGCTTTGGAGATTTAGAGACGCTCGACTACAGCACGGACTGGTTCGAAGATACCGCTATCACTTCAATGGTTCAGAATCTGTATCATAATTATTCGAGAAAAGTTACAGGGATAACAGATTATTACAAGCACGAGAAAACAAAAATTCTTTTAGGGGACGAGCTACCCTCCGGAATCGTGCAGATGGCGAAAGTCTATGTCGCCAAAAAGCGTAAAATTTCTGTTGGCGATAAGATGGCAGGACGCCACGGAAACAAGGGCGTTGTCTCGAAAATTGTTCCGCAGGAAGATATGCCGTTCCTTGCCGATGGAACGCCGGTAGATATTGTGCTTAATCCTCTCGGTGTGCCTTCCCGTATGAACTTAGGGCAGTTGTTTGAAACAGCCTTAGGATTAGCCGGATTAAAGCTCAATGTAAAATATGCTTCGCCGATTTTTGATGGAGCCTCGATGGAAGAGGTTCAAGCGGAGCTTGTTAGAGCCGGGCTTGAACCGACTTCCCGCACTATTCTGTTCGATGGAAGAACCGGAGAACAATTTGACCAGCCGGTGACAGTCGGTTGTATCTACATGATGAAACTTTCGCATCTTGTAGATGATAAGATTCATGCACGGTCTATCGGACCTTACTCGTTGATTACACAGCAGCCACTTGGCGGAAAAGCTCAGTTTGGCGGTCAGAGGTTTGGCGAGATGGAAGTCTGGGCGCTTGAAGCATACGGCGCAGCAAATGTGTTGCAGGAAATACTCACCGTCAAGAGCGACGATGTGACTGGAAGAGCAAAGCTCTACGAGTGCATTGTCAAAGGCGAGAATCTTCCAGAGCCGAATGTGCCGGAATCGTTTAACGTTCTGGTGCGCGAATTAATGGGATTAGGATTAGATGTCAGGGTCGAATAAGTTGAATTCCCAATCACTGTTGTCACTAACTTGAAATTGGAGAACTAATATGTCATTTATTCAAAACGAGCCAATTGTAAAAAAGAATTTCACGAGAATCAGAGTTTCGCTTGCATCATCGGATTTGATTCTCTCCCGTTCTCATGGTGAAGTGACGAAACCGGAAACAATCAATTACCGGTCGTTTCGCCCTGAGAAGGATGGTTTATTTTGCGAAAAGATTTTCGGACCGGTTCGCGACTGGGAATGTCATTGCGGAAAATATAAACGTATCCGTTATAAAGGCATTGTCTGCGATCGTTGCGGTGTTGAAGTAACGCAGAAAAACGTTCGCCGTGAACGGATGGGACATATCGGGCTTGCCGTGCCGATTGTTCACATCTGGTATTTCCGTTCGTTGCCTTCCAAAATCGCGGCGATACTTGGGATTTCGAATAAAGACCTTGAAAAGATTATTTATTACGAATCGTATGCCGTCATCCAACCGGGTGTCAGCGGGTTACAACGATTAGACTTACTCTCCGAAGACCAGTACTACGAGGTACTGGGTTCGCTTCCTGAAAAGAATCAGGATCTTGAAAACGAGGATGAACGAAAGTTTATTGCCCGTATCGGCGGTGAAGCGATTAAGGAATTATTAAAGCGAACGAACACCGATACGCTTGCCGACGAGCTTCGTGCCAGCTTGAAGAATGAAACTTCCGTTCAGAAAAAGCAGGAGACGTTGAAACGGCTTCGCGTTATAGAAGCGTTTCGCGAGAAAGAAGAAATTTCGATGAACAAGCCGGAGTGGATGGTGCTGGATGTTATACCTGTCATACCGCCGGAACTGCGACCGCTTGTGCCGTTAGAAGGGGGTAGGTTTGCAACATCTGACCTTAACGATTTATACAGACGGGTCATTATCAGGAATAATCGTCTCCGCCGGTTAATTGAAATAAAAGCACCTGAAGTAATTCTCCGTAATGAAAAACGCATGTTACAGGAATCTGTAGATGCGTTATTCGATAATTCGCGGCGGATCAATGCTGTCCGTTCGGACAATAACCATACGCTGAAATCGCTGTCCGATATGCTGAAAGGTAAACAGGGACGATTCCGCCAGAATTTGTTAGGCAAGCGTGTGGACTATTCAGGCCGTTCCGTAATCGTTGTCGGTCCCGAGTTAAAACTGCATGAATGCGGTCTGCCAAAAGAAATGGCTGTCGAATTATTCAAGCCGTTTATCATCCGCAAGCTGATTGAGCGCGGACTCGTAAAGACAGTGAAGAGCGCTAAAAAATTGGTTGAGCGAAAAACGCAGGACGTCTATGAAATTCTTGAACGGATCATTGACGGGCACCCGGTGATATTAAACCGCGCTCCAACTCTGCACCGTTTGGGCATCCAGGCGTTCCAGCCTGTGCTTGTTGAAGGAAGAGCAATCAGGATTCACCCGATGGTCTGTACGGCATTTAACGCTGACTTTGACGGCGATCAGATGGCGGTGCACGTGCCGCTTTCGTACGATGCCCAGCTTGAGGCGCGTGTGCTTATGCTTTCGAGCCATAACATTCTTTCACCGTCAAACGGCTCTCCGATTGTTCACCCGACGCAGGATCAGGTATTGGGATGTTATTATCTCACGAAATCCCGTCCCGGCGATACGAATGAGTGGAAAGTATTTTCATCTCCCGACGAGGTTGCCATTGCCCAAAACGCAGGGAAAATCGGGCTGCATACTCGTATTAAAGTTCGCATCAATGAAAAATTGATTGAAACGACTACCGGAAGGGTGCTGTTCAACCGGATAGTTCCGAAAGAAATCGGGTACATCAACGAGCTGTTGAACAAGAAACGACTCGTTTCGCTTGTACATGAAGTTTTCAGAAAGTGCGGCAATTACCGTACGGCAGAATTCTTAGATGACTTGAAGGAAATCGGCTTTACGTACGCGACAAAAGGTGGGTTATCCGTCAGCATCGCAGACGTTGTTATCCCGAAAGAAAAGGAAGAAATCGTCACCAAGGCGAATACGGAAATCGAAAAGGTGGAAAGCCAGTACATGCGCGGGTTTATCACCAACGGAGAACGGTATAATAAAGTTATTGATATCTGGACCCGCGTTACGAACCGTGTCGCGGAACGGTTGTTCGATACACTTCAACATGACCGCAACGGTTTCAACTCGTTGTACATGATGGTGGACTCCGGCGCGAGAGGCTCGAAAGAGCAGGTTCGACAGCTTGCAGGCATGCGCGGATTGATGGCGAAGCCGCAAAAAAGTATGTCGGGTGCAACCGGTGAATTAATCGAGAATCCTATCATCGCGAATTTCCGCGAAGGACTTTCCATCCTCGAATACTTCATCTCAACACACGGAGCGAGAAAAGGGCTTGCAGATACGGCGTTGAAAACCGCAGACGCAGGTTACTTAACACGACGTTTAGTTGACGTCGCGCAAGATTGTATTATCACATACGAAGATTGCGGAACGATTCGCGGAGTTGTTACCAGCGCATTGAAAGAAGGCGAAGATATTAAAGAACCGTTATCCGAACGTATTCTTGGACGTGTTGCGGTTCATGACGTCATTGATCCTCTTACAGGAACGGTATTTGTTGCCGCCGGCGAAGAAATAGATGAAGAAAAGGCATCGGCAATATCTGAAACCTCTATTGAAACTGTAGAGATACGCTCGGTGTTGGCTTGTGAAGCCCCGCGCGGTGTTTGCGCAAAGTGTTATGGCAGAGATTTAACAACGGCATCGCTCGTTCAAACAGGGACGGCGGTCGGTATTATTGCGGCGCAATCCATAGGCGAGCCGGGAACACAATTGACTCTCCGTACATTCCATACCGGCGGTACAGCGAGCTTGATTGCTGCTCAGTCTCAAATTGTCTCTAAATTTGATGGATTTGCCAAATATGAAGGCATCAAATACACTGAGAGCGAGGGAAGACTTATTGTTATCGGAAGAAGCGGTCTTGTTAATATCCTGGATTCTGATAACCGTATTCTCACAAAATATGATGTGCCTTATGGCGCTACCATGATTGTCCCGGACGGTGGACCGATCAAACGTGGCGAGCTTATTTATGAATGGGATCCCTACAATGCGGTGATTATTTCCGAGCATGCCGGTATTGTTAAATACCATGACTTGAAGGATAATATCACCTACCGGGAAGAGCCTGACGAGCAGACCGGACACATTCAAAAGGTTGTTATTGAATCGCGTGATAGAACGCTTACACCAACGGTTGTTATTAACAACGAAAGCGGTCAAAGAATCGGAAGCTATATTCTTCCTACCCGCGCACATATTGTTGTGAATGATGGAGAAGAAATTAAAGCCGGAACGATTCTCGTAAAAATCCCGCGCGACTCAGGCAAAACAAGAGACATCACGGGCGGCTTGCCTCGTGTTACCGAATTATTCGAAGCGCGCAGTCCGGCTGACCCTGCCGTGGTTTCAGAAATTGATGGGACGGTAAAATTCGGTCAGCAAAAACGCGGCGCTCGTGAAATTATCGTTACGAGCCACGACGGAAAAGATGAGCGGCATTATCTTATTCCGATGGGCAAGCACGTGCTGGTTCAGGAACACGATGTTGTTCGTTCCGGTGAACGTCTCTCCGATGGTTCCGTGGACCCGCACGATATCCT
>SCUC01000435.1 GCA_004322375.1 Bacteroidota bacterium | reverse complement strand
GCAGACTATGTAGTGCATAATTCAGAACGCGCGTCCAGCTTAGCCAATGCCGAGCTTGAGGCGGTAATGGCGAGAATGGTTGGGAGCCTTCGAGTGTTTGAAACTGAACCGACCTATTACACGCTCTATAAGACACATTTTGAGGAGAAACAACATTGAACAATTCATTACCGGTTGCTGTTATCGGTGTCGGGCATTTAGGCTCGCTCCATGCGAAGATGTATTCCCGGATTCCGCATGCGCAGCTAGTCGGCGTATTTGATACAGACACAAAACGGACTGACGAGAATGCCGCACTGTATCAATGCAAAAAGTTTATATCTCTTAAGGAAGCTTTTGAGAGTGTGAAAGCGATAAGCATTGCTACGCCAACAACAATGCACTATGAAATCGCCAGGGAAGCCATTACCCGTGGTCTTCATGTTTTCATTGAAAAACCGATTACAACCACAACAGAGCAAGCGAGGGAACTTATCGGGCTTGCTGCGAAGCATCATGTGAACATTCAGGTTGGACATATCGAACGATTCAACCCGGCATTACTTGCATTGGAACGATTTAATATCAGCCCGATGTTCGTCGAATCGCACAGGCTTGCCCAGTTCAACCCGAGAGGCACCGATGTTGCAGTTGTTCTCGATTTGATGATTCATGACATAGATATTATCTTGAGCTTCGTCAAATCGCCGGTAAAAAGCATTCATGCCAATGGCGTTGCCGTCGTTTCCGATACGATAGATATTGCCAATGCCCGGATACAATTTGAGAACGGCTGCGTCGCCAATGTTACGGCAAGCAGGATTTCTCAGAAAAAAATGAGAAAGATGCGGATGTTCCAGCGTGACGCATATATCTCGGTGGATTTTTCCGATGGGGTCGCGGAAGTATTTCGATTGGTTGATGAAGATGACAAAAGCGCGGCGCATACGATGCTGCTTGGCGCGATAACCCAGGGAACAATTCAACGGAAGATTACGTATGAACAGCCCGAAATTAAAGAAGTGAACGCGTTGCAATATGAGCTTGAATTATTTATCGAGAGCGTGCAAGGAAATAAGCAACCGATGGTGACGGGAGAAGATGGTTTACGCGCTCTTGAAGTCGCCCAACAAATAATAGAATCTATTAATCAGAATAAGGTTGTGTTGTAATTGTTCTTTCTCCCCTCACCCTCCCTACGGGGTCGTAGACCTGCCCCTCTCTCTATGAGCTGTAAGCCCGGTGGGAGAGGAGAGCAATAGATGGATAGAATTTGATACATGAAGAAAATTAAACAGATAGAAATAACAAATGAAACGCTTCTTCGAATCGGCAACATTGCGGATGAATATAACGTCGAGGCGTATGTTGTGGGAGGATATGTACGCGATAAAATCCTCGGCAAAGAGGTGCAAGATATTGATATTGTCGTTGTGGGAGACGGGATTGATTTTGCCCGGAAAGTAGGTGAACGGTTCGGGAGGAACAATCTAGTTATTTTCGAACGGTTCGGGACGGCGATGCTGCCGCTCGATTCGGGCAAGATAGAATTCGTTGCCGCGAGGGAAGAACGATATGAACAAGGTTCGCGAAAGCCAATCGTCAAGAGGGCATCTCTGGAAAGCGATTTATCCCGGCGCGACTTTACCATTAATACGCTTGCAGCCTCTATTAACGCGAAGCATCTTGGCGAGATTATTGACCCGTTTGATGGACAAGCGGATATTGAACATAAAATTATCCGCACACCGCTTAACCCGGAACAGACGTTCGATGACGATCCTTTGCGGATGATGAGGGCGTTGAGATTCGCAACCCAGTTAAGGTTTCATATCGAGGAGAATACACTGGATGCCGTACGGGCGATGGCTCAGCGTATTACGATAATCTCTAAAGAGCGAATTGCAGATGAGTTTTTCAAGATCCTGGCTTCTCCCAAGCCCTCAATCGGGCTGAAGCTGCTTCAGCAAACCGGGCTATCGAAATATTTTTTCTCTGAGCTGGATGACATGGTCGGAGTAGAACAGAGAAAAGATTATCATCATAAAGATGTATTTCTTCACACGTTAAAGGTTGTTGATAATATTTCCACGACGACGAAGGACGTATGGCTGCGCTTTACCGCGCTTGTACATGATATAGCTAAACCGAGAACAAAAGCGTTCAAGGAAGGAATCGGGTGGACGTTTCATGGACATGAGGAGCTTGGAGCGCGGATGATGAAGTCTCTTTTCCGGCGATTGAAGTTTCCGATGGAAAAGCTGGAGTATGTCGAGAAGCTTGTTCGTCTCCACTTACGACCGATGGTCCTCGTGAGCGAGGAGGTAACAGATTCCGCAGTGCGCCGCTTAATGTTTGAAGCGGGAAATGACGTTGACGATTTGATGCTGCTTTGCCGCGCGGATATTACATCGCAGAACCCGCAGAAGGTAGAAGCCTACCTGCGGAACTATGACCTCGTTATTCAAAAAATGAAAGAGGTGGAGGAAAAAGATAATATCCGCAACTGGCAGCCCCCCGTGAAAGGAAATGAAATCATGGAGGTGTGCGGCATCGGGCCAAGCCCGTTAGTAGGAATATTAAAAGAAGCAATCGAGAATGCAATTTTAGATGGAAACATTCCAAACGAGCATGACGCGGCATTGCAATTTTTGCTGAGCGTGAAGGATACTATTATCGGGGAATATCAACGCGGGAGATAAATATTTACCTGTCGTCACGTGTT
>SCUC01000434.1 GCA_004322375.1 Bacteroidota bacterium | reverse complement strand
TGTTTTTTCCTGCGACTTCTTGTTTAGTTCAGGATAAAATAGGAGCGAAGAAGGCGTGGTGCTTCGACGTTTCAGCGGCATGCTCGGGATTTGTCTTTGCGCTTATCACAGGCTCGCAATTTATTGAGTCGGGAACGCACAAGAAAGTCCTGGTTATCGGAGCAGATAAGATGAGCTCGATTGTGGATTACACTGACCGTAATACGTGCGTACTCTTCGGCGATGCCGGTGCTGCAGTTTTACTTGAACCAAGCGCTGATGGTAATGTTGGAATTTTGGATCATCGTTTATATTCGGATGGCGCCGGAGGGTGTTATTTGTACCAGAAAGGCGGCGGGAGCCTTCATCCGGCAACACATGAAACGGTTGACAATAAATGGCATTATATTTATCAGGATGGAAAATCGGTCTTCAAAGTAGCCGTAATAGGGATGGCGGATGTTTCTGCGGAGATTATGAAGCGGAACAATCTCACAGGCAATGACGTTGATTGGCTGGTGCCCCATCAGGCAAATTTACGCATCATTGATGCTTGCCGCGAGCGCATGGGACTCGACCCCTCGAAAGTGATGATTAATATTGATAGGTACGGAAATACCACTGCGGCAACAATCCCGCTTTGCCTTTCGGAGTGGTGGCACAATGGTAAATTGAAGAAAGGACAGAACATTGTTCTTTCAAGCTTTGGCGCAGGATATACGTGGGGCGCGGTGCTGGTAAAGTGGGGAATATAGCGATGGGTATGAGAAACTCTCGCGGATTGTCATTCTGAGCGAAGCGAAGAATCCATGCCCTTACTTTTGTACTCTATTCAAGACTTCTGGATTCTTCACCCCGATAAATCGGGGTTCAGAATGACACCTTGGGGACCTTTCGGACAGTTTCTGAAACTCATTGCTGGTTCATAATTTTTTTCAATAGATTGAACAGCATTGTTAAAACTGAAGGAATAAAATACGCCGGCTCTAAGCTCAAATTGCTGCCGCATATTTTGCAGCTTGCATCAACAGTTCCGCATGAAGCGGTGTTTGACGGCTTTGCAGGCACGACAAGAGTATCGCAGGCATTTGCAAGGCTTGGAAGTACGGTAATAATGAACGACATTGCCGTATGGTCGAAAGTTTTTGGGCAATGTTATTTGCAGGCGGAAAAGGAAAAGAAATTTTATCAGAACATAATTGCTCACTTGAACGCGTTGCCGGGAAAAGATGGTTGGTTTACGGAACATTACGGGGGTGAACCAAACGGCGGCTCTGCTGTTCAACAAGATGGATGCAAAAAGCCCTGGCAGACACATAACACGAGAAAGCTTGACGCTATCCGCGACGAAATAGACAGTCTGGATGCTTCGGAAATAGATAAATCAGTTCTCATCACGAGCCTCATTCATGCCATGGATGATGTTGACAGCACGCTCGGACATTACGCGGCGTATTTACAGCAATGGTCGCCCCGTTCGTACAACACGATGAAGATGCAGGTTCCGGAAATTATCAAGTCACAGAAAAAACACACTGTATATAACGGCGATATCTTTGATGTTGTGACTTTGGTTGATGTAGATTTAGCATATTACGATCCGCCGTACGGCTCGAATAACGATAAAATGCCTCCGTCGCGAGTGCGTTATGCGTCGTACTATCATTTATGGACGACGATTTGCTTGAATGATAAACCTCAATTGTTCGGCAAAGTAAACCGGCGCAAAGACACTTCAGACATAATTGCGGGCTCTGTGTTTGAAGATTTCCGATGCGGCGAATCAGGGAAATTTATCGTCGTCGAAGCGATTGAGAAGCTTCTTGAACGTACAACGGCAAAATTTATCATATTGTCATACAGTTCCGGCGGCAGGGCAACTGCGGAAGAATTGATGGATGTCATTCAGCGATACGGTAAAATTAAAAAGCTCGTAAAAGTTGATTACCGGAAGAATGTCATGGCAGAAATGAAATGGACAAACGAATGGATTCGGGAAGTTGAAACATCGAACCAGGAATTTTTGTTTTTGATAGAACGAATTTGAGCGCTGGGTTGTGAGCGGTGAGCGAAGAGAAGGGGTTGGAGTGTTGGCTTATAGCCCGTAGGGAGTAATGGATTGGAAGCTTGATGTGAGATGTGTGATATGTGTGATATGGGATATGAGATGTAGTATAGAGCGAAAAACGAAAAACAACAAACGAAAAACAAGAAACGAACAACGATAACGAATACCATTGAAACAGGTTGCATATATATTTCCCGGACAAGGCTCGCAATATGTCGGGATGGGAAAGGGTTTGTTTGAACAGAACCCGATGGCGCGAGAGCTATTTCAGAAGGCAGATGAGTTGCTTGGGTTTTCTCTGAGTACCATTTGCTTTGAAGGTCCGGAACAAGAATTAAAGCAAACGAAGAATACTCAACCGGCCATTTTTTTACATAGTATTATAGTATCAAAATTGCTTGGGGAACAGAATGTCGCGATGGTTGCAGGCCATTCGCTTGGAGAGTATTCTGCGTTGGTCTATGCAGGTGCGCTTTCGTTTGAAGATGGGTTGAAACTCGTTCGATTGCGGGGAGAACTCATGCAAAAAGCGGGAGAACTGCAACCGGGAACAATGGCTGCTGTTGTGGGGCTTGAGGCAAGCATTCTAGAGGCTGTTTGCACGGAAGCAAGCGCCGAAGGCATCGTTCAATGCGCAAATTTTAATTCTCCGGGGCAGATCGTTATCAGCGGATCAGTAACGGGAGTCAAGAAGGCAATGGAGCTTGCAAAAGCCCGCGGTGCAAAGTTGGTGAAAGAACTTGTTGTGAGCGGCGCGTTCCATTCGCCCCTGATGGAATATGCAGTTGAAGGATTGACGAAGGGATTAAGTTCTATTGAAATTCAAGATGCGAAAATTCCCGTCTATGCAAATGTTACTGCGAGTCCGGTAGTGAAGGCTCATGAAATTCGAGTTTTGCTCAAGCAGCAGCTTACGAAGCCTGTACGCTGGGAAGAGACGGTAAAAAATATGGCAGCGTCAGGCACGACAACGTTTGTTGAAGTTGGACCCGGAAAAGTGCTTCAAGGACTTGTAAAAAGAATTGTTTCAAACGCAGAGGTTGCCGGGGTTGATACGATGGAAGACATTATTCAATGCAAAATGTAAAATGCAAAATGAAAAAAAGATGCAAGATGCAGGATGTGAGATTTGATGCTTGATCCTTGATGCTAGATGCAAGATATGGGATATGTGATATGAAATTTGTTGCGAAATGTATGATGAACAACATGAAACGTGAAGCGTGAAACATGAAACAGAAAACAGAAAACAGAAAACAGAAAACAGAAAACAGTAAACAGTAAACAGTAATAGAATGGGTACATTAGAAAATAAATCGGCGTTGGTAACGGGCGGGACGCGGGGAATTGGAAAGGCTATCGCGCTTTCTCTTGCGAAAGAGGGAGCAAATGTGAGCATTGTCTATCGAAGCTCTTCGAGTGAAGCGGAAGAAGTCGTGCAAGCAATAAAGGATTTGGGACGCGACGCATCTGCATTTCAAGCGGATGTTGCTTCTTTCTCTCAGGCGCAGGAGATTGTACAAAAGGTCGTTGCTCAATTCGGAAGACTAGACATCGTAGTGAACAACGCAGGAATCACAAAAGATGGTTTGTTGTTACGCATGACAGAGGAAGATTGGGATACGGTAATCAACACAAATTTGAAAAGTGTGTTCAATTACACCAAGGCGGCGATAAAACCGATGATGAGCCAACGTTCCGGGAAAATCATTAATATTACTTCTGTTGTGGGTATTACTGGAAACGCAGGTCAGGCAAACTACGCATCCTCGAAAGCAGGTGTAATTGGCTTTACGAAATCAATTGCAAAAGAGGTATCTTCCAGGAATATTCAGGTAAACGCCGTGGCGCCGGGGTTTGTTGAAACCGATATGACGGGAAAGCTCAATGAAGAGCAGCAGAAAGCAATTCTTGATAAAATACCCTTAAAGCGAACTGCAAAACCTGATGAAATTGCTTCAACGGTAATATTTTTAGTATCTCCGGCATCCGACTATATTACAGGGCAGGTACTTTGCGTTGATGGCGGGCTGACATTGCAGATCGGAAGAGC
>SCUC01000433.1 GCA_004322375.1 Bacteroidota bacterium | reverse complement strand
CTTGAAAATTTCATCAAAATCTAATACTCAGGAAGTCGGAGTTCTCCACTCGTGAAGTTTTTCAAAACTTTCTATCGAGGATTTCGATGTACGCCTCGATGCAGATTATATAGAAGCGGTAAAAACCGATAATAGCGATTGCGATTCCTCACATTTTTGTTTTTTCTATTGACATTTGAGAAAAAATTATTTACATTGGAGCAGCAGTCTGATATTGTAATAAGATTCTATTGTCTCTTATTACACAAATGAAACGTTCACTATTTATAATTAGAGGTAATTTTATGAAACGCGTTACTGTTCGATTCATGTCTATTCCAATGTATCTTCTCCTCGTTCTTTCCTCAGTTTCCCTGTTTGCTCAGTATAATGTTAGGGTGAAATTCCCTATCACTGTTACAGCTAATGGAGGAGCGTTCAGCAACACGCTTCAGTTTGGCTTTGCGCCGGAAGCGGGTTATTGTGTTGATTCAACCCACGTACCATTTGCAGAATGCGACAGCGCTTTAGAAATGTATTTGCCGCCACCTCCGCCGGGAGGAATTTTAGATGCGAGGTGGGTTGATAGTCGTTCTGGCAGTGGCGCTTGTTTAGATCAAGGGATTTCTGATAATTTCCATCAAGCCGTCAGTGAGAGCCAGGTTGACACATTTAGATTACAATTCCAGCCGAGCAGCACAGGCTACCCGATAACGATCTCCTGGTTACCGGGAATGGGAGCATATTGCGATAGCATGAAGCTCAGAAAAACTTCTACAGTATTCATAGATATGCTTGCTCAAACTTTTACTATAATTTCCGCTGCTGATGAAATCAATCGTGTCAGTATTATTGTCTATGGACTGCGAGGGGTTCAGGAAGCACCACCTATTCCAGTGTTACTCCAACCTTCTGACGGAGATACAGGATTGGGAGGAAGTGCGATCTTCTCCTGGGAAGCGGTAACATTTGATTCCGATATCCAATACAGATTTGAAGTCTCTGAAGATTCTCTTTTTAGCCTTCTTCACTACGAAGGCGTTTCGAACACTACTTCAATGAATGTCAGCGGATTTACAAAAGACACTAAATATTTTTGGCGCGTTAAAGCAATTTCCTCTCTGGAGGGATGTTATCAGGATGTTCCGTATTCTTTTCGCACGGCACCAGAATTCGATACGATAACTGTCATTCAAGGAACAAACGGCGTTATTTCTCCCGGAACGATAGTAGTCTCAAGGGGGTCTGATACAACATTTACAATCACCCCGACTACAGGTTACCACATTGACAGCGTTTTTGTTGATGATGTGTACGTTGGCGCAGTAGCGAGTTATGATTTCACGAATACATCATCGAATCATACGTTAACGGCTAAATTTGCAATCAACACATATACTCTCACGATTACCCCTCCTGTGCATGGAACAATTACACTAAATCCGGATTTATCGCTCTATAATCATGGAACAATAGTAGAAATTACAGCAGTTCCCGATACGATTTATGTTTTTGATGGCTGGGGCGGTGATGTCTCAGGAACGACTAATCCGTTGTTCTTAACCATGGATGGAGATAAAGTTGTTGCAGGCAGCTTTATTGATTCAAGAGACACCGCATATCTACGAACCTCGACAATGGAGCAATGGGCGCTTGCCCAAGATACAAAAGGAAAGTACGTTTCGAATAAGAAAAAATTTGATCGTGTTTTTTTCAAATTCACTCTCGTTGCCGATAGTACCGGAATACTCTCCCTCGATTTTATGGGTACTGTTTCAACGGGGGCCATTACCAGGGGAGCGACAACACTTGATACTCTTGCGACGTTCGATAATGTTAAAAAATTAAAAGATACGTTAGTGGTAACACTCGGTGATATCGTGACCATTGAAGGGATGGGCAATGTCGGAAAGTGGATAAAAGTAAAATATGCATGGGGAGCCAAAGGGAAATTTGCATACGTTACCGGATACCTGAAAAACGTACGTGGCTTGCCGATGCCTAATCTCCATAACGTCGGTGAAGAAATGTTTAAGCAAAATGCTTTCCCGACCGGATTGGTTGTTGGCATTCCGCAGGGGACTAAAAAAGCCAATTCAGTAATTCATAAAAAATATGCGGATGTACAGAAATCGCTTCTTAAAATTCAGAAATTCGCCCCTTTGTTACATACTCAAGGTCCGCGATGTCTCGATTCGATTGGCACAAAAATATTTATACCACAAAAATTAAGCCTGCCGCCAAACACGAGTAAACAAAATAATAAGCTGTTTGCTGAGCAGTTAACGCTTAAGCTCAATGTTGCAGCGAGCGCAACGAAGAAATTCCCATTGGGGCTGGATGAGCTGATGTACTTTGACGTATCTGATTCTTCAAATCCCTT
>SCUC01000432.1 GCA_004322375.1 Bacteroidota bacterium | reverse complement strand
CTGCAACAGATGTTGTAAGGAGGTAAATCCAAAACGAAGGGAAGTTCGTATAGTAACAGATGGACTCTACCAGACTTTATTCATGCAAATCAGGGCACTTAAAGAATGTGAAGCTACGATGCGTTCTGCATCACAAGTATCTGAAATCGGATTCCGTATATTTGCACATCATTATTTAACAGGTTCTTAATAATTTTTAAAAGGTTTCTATTATGTATCTCATTCGCGACATCATGTTTTGCAAACCCGGTCAGGTAAAATCTATGGTGGAGAAATTTAAGACAATAGGAAATGCCATTAAAAAAGCCGGTTTCCAGGGTCACCAGCATATCCTGACAGACGTTTCTTCCGAGCGGTACTGGATGGCTGTGTTTGAAATAGAAGTTGAAAGCCTCGACGGGTATGAAGAAATGGTGCGGAAATCCTCAAGCGACCCTGCATTGCAGGAAGCAATGAAAGATTATCACAGTCTTGTCGAGTCAGGCAGAAGAGAGATTTACAAAATAGAAAGTTGATAAAATTTCACCCGTCATGCGAGGCTCATCAAAGGCGGCTTGGTATTATTGGCATTATTGGAATTTTTATTTTGAGTATATTGTATGAGAATACTTTAACACTCTACCATTCTAAAAATGTCTTCAATAATTGAAAAGTATTACCAAAAGTGGATTAACACACCAAAAATTCTTTATCATCCACAGGATATTCAGCAATTTTACAAATTTGTAAAAGCATGCCTTAAGTACAAAAGGAAGCATTTAGATGGGCATTGGTTAAGAAAAAAACTTGAAAAAGATTTAGTGAAATTATTTGGTGATAATGATTATACTCGCCAGCTTATACAAGATGCTGTAAATCTTTTTCAACACCTTATTGATTTTCAAAATACTTCCTTTCCAGATGTTATGCTCGAAATGCGTGAGCCATACAAAGTTTCTATGTATATGAGAGGCTTACGTGACCAAAATGGTAAACCATGTTATACCTACGAGCAAGTCGAATCAGCATTAATAGAGAATTTTGGGACAGATTGGCAAAAGGGAACAAAAAAGTAAATATTTCAAAAATAATCGTATTAACTGCTAGTCAATATTTACAATTATCACGTGAATCACGCCTTCTTCAACGCCTGGTAGAAATCCTCAATCAAATCCTGAACACCCTCAACGCCAACGGAGATACGTATCATCCCCGGTGTAACGCCATGCTTTGCAAGCTCATCCTCGCTCATGTTGACGTGGGAAGAATAAACGGGAATGCTGACGAGCGTTTCTACACCGCC
This sequence comes from Bacteroidota bacterium, assembly GCA_004322375.1. Classification (GTDB taxonomy): domain Bacteria; phylum Bacteroidota; class Ignavibacteria; order UBA10030; family SZUA-254; genus FW602-bin19. Next base: position 5,351 of record SCUC01000432.1, on the reverse strand, counting down.
TAAGGACATTGCGTTAACGGCGACTTTCAGGTTATCGCATACCTTCACAGCCGCTTTTACGCCGCCTTTGACTTCGATTGTTACCATCCCTCCGAAACCGCTCATTTGTTTCTTTGCAAGCTTGTGCTGCGGATGGGATGATAGCCCGGGGTAAATCACTCTATTCACTTTGGGATGTTTACTCAACGCCTTCGCGAGAGCGAGGGCGTTTTCATTTTGCCTGTTGACCCGAAGCTCGAACGTTTTTATACTTCTATCAAGCAAAAACGCTGCAAACGGGTCTGCGCAACCGCCGAGATGCTTTGCAAGAGATTTTACATCCTTGACAAATTTCTTTCTACCTATCACAACTCCCCCCATCAAATCGGCATGACCGCCGAGATATTTTGTGCTGCTCTCGACAATAACGTCAACTCCCAACGCAAACGGGTTTTGGTTGAGAATAGAAGCAAAGGTATTGTCAATCATAATGATGATGTTCTTGCGAAGCTCTGTTTGAACGCCCCGCGTTACCCGTACTAACGTTTGAATATCAACGAGCGAAAGCGTAGGGTTGGTCGGCGTTTCAAGGTAAACAATTTTAGTCTTCGGCGTGATAAGATAGAGCAAATCATCCAGTGAGTTCGGCTCGACATACTTCACGTTTATACCAAACCCCGGAAGCGAATCGCGGAAGAAACGATACGTCCCGCCATACAATCCGGGCGTGCTGACAAGCTCGTCTCCCTGTTTGCATACGGCAAGAATTGCCGTCGTGATTGCCGCCATCCCCGAGGAGAATAACGCCGCGGCTTCGCCTCCCTCCATCAATGCTATACGGTCTTCTACTTCATTCACGGTCGGGTTATGATACCGGGTATATACCATGACCGACGTATCTCCCTGCGCATACCGGATTGCATCGTTGGAATTTTCAAACCTGTACGTGCTTGTCTGGTAAATCGGCGTTGCGACAGGTCCTTTGAATGCGTGAAGATGCTTGCCATGAATCGCGCGGGTGGCGATAGAAAGCTTAGATGTATTTTTTTTCTTGCTCATACTCATAAGAATTGCCGAACGTAGTTTCTGTAAGATGTTTCAAGTCCCTATGTTAGCGTGAAACTTGAAACCAGAATCCTTTGTCTCATTGTGATATTAATAATGGTACCAGATAACTGATAACAAATAACGTTTGTATAGAACTACCGCGCGCACGTTTGCGCTCTTCCCCCGTCTATGCTGTAGCTTGCGCCGCTAATCCATCCCGCGCGGTCGGAGGCGAGAAAGAGAATCAGCTCGGCAACTTCTTCCGGCGTGCCGACGCGCCCGAGCGGATGCGTTGTTTTTCCGTGCTCGATAAACTTGGAATAGGATTCTTCCGGCATCCCGCTTGAGCGATGCAAATTAGTGATGACGACGCCGGGATCTACGGCATTAACACGGACGCCTTTCGGTCCCAGCTCTAGCGCGGCGCAATGCGTTAGCTGGTCAACCCCTGCTTTGCTGACGCAGTACGCAAGAACATTGGGAAACGAGCGAATACCCGTTACGCTCGAGACGTTCACGATATTTCCTTTTCTCTCGATAATTGATGGTAGGGCGAGCTGCGTTAACCGGAAAAGCGATCGCAGGTTACTATCGAGCATCCAATCCCATTGTTCGAGGGATGTGTTTTCGAGCGTTCCGTTGGCGATAACGCCTGCTGCATTGACAAGCACGTCAATTGCGCCAAAACGTTCTTTCGTTTGGTCAACGATGAGCTTGCGCTCATCTTCTTTAGTAATATCAGCGGCGATAATTTCTACCTGCTCCGGGCGCAACGACATCGCAACATCGCGCAATTTCTCCTCGCGGCGCGCAACAAGCGAAACCGAAGCCCCGCGCTGCACTGCCATCAGAGCCGTCGCTTTCCCGATGCCGCTCGATGCGCCGGTTACGATAAAGACTTTTCCTTTTAATTCTTCACTGTTCATTTCAGTTTCCTGTTTATTATTTGTTCTTTGTACTTTGTACTTTGTATTATATCACACTAACCACTAACAACTCCCTACTCATTAGTGTCATTGGTCAATCATCGTTCGGTTAACAATTGGCAATTGACAATTCACTATTGACAATTTTTCACCGTGCAGATAGAAGCGTTTTTGCACGTTGAAACACTGCATCAAACATCTTCTGCGTCAGCTTTCCCGTGAACGTATTCTGCTGGCTGGGATGATATGATGCAAGCAGCGTAATGCGCTCGTTGAGTAAAACGTTTCCGTTATGCTTGAACGGAGGGCGTTTTGTTAATGTAGTCTTTTTTAGCGATATGAACGAATCATACACCGCGTCATGGGCAATTTTACCGAGAGCAATAATGACTAGAACGTTCTTCAATGCCTCTAATTCTTGAAGGAAAAACGGGCGACAATTTCTTGTCTCTTCGGGAAGCGGCTTGTTCTGTGGCGGCGCGCAATGCAGTGTCGCCGTAATGTAACAATCAATCAGCTGCAACCCGTCGTCACGCGATATTGATTCCGGTTGATTCGCGAAACCGAACTTGTGCAACGTTCTGTAAAGCCATTCCCCGCTTCTATCACCGGTGAACATTCTTCCTGTTCTGTTTGCTCCATGCGCGGCGGGCGCTAACCCGACTATTAATAATCTCGCGTTGGTATTGCCAAAGCTCGGGACCGGCTTACCCCAGTATTCCCATTCCTTAAATCTGGCAACTTTCTCGTTGGCTACGGTTTCCCGCCACTCGACTAATCGCGGACATAAGCGGCAGGTTGTGATTTCCTCCAAAGGAGGATATGCCTTTGGCGCAGAGTTCCGGAGTGTATGGAGCGATGTCATGATAGTTTCTGCAAGAAAGTAAGGAAAATATTTGAAAGGAGAAAGATATGCTTTATATTCAAAGCTAAATAACGCATGCATGAACAATCTAAAAGGAGCGGAAAAAAATGGCACCGAAGGTTTGGATAAGCAAAATAGAATTTAGTGATAATTCAAACATACAGTTCGAGAGAAATGATATTGTTGTTTTTGTAGGACCGAATAATTCGGGGAAGAGTGCTACATTAAAAGAAGTAAACAAATTTATTATATCTAGAAAAGGGACAGGAAAAGTTGTTAAAAACATCGATATGCAAAAAGAAGGAAACGAAGATGATTTAGTCTCTTTTTTGAAATCGAACTCCGGATACAATTCATATTACAAAGAATGAGATCCTATTTATAGAGGATATAAATATGAAATAGCTGAAAATGTTGCAATAAGTTCATGGCAGAACTATTTAAATGGATTGCACGTTTTAAGCAGTGTTTTTATTAATTCAATTGATACACTACATAGGCTATCATTGGCAGATCCTGCTCCTAATAACATCAAGTTAACAACCCAAGCTCCACATCATCCAATTCATGTGCTGCAAAGATATGACGAGGTAGAGGAAAAATTTAACGATTATTTCAAACAGGCGTTTGGAGATAATTTGATTTTACATAGGAACGCAGGTAATGATGTCCCCCTTTATGTAGGGAAAAAACCTAAAACGGAACCGGGCAAAGATAGAGTATCATTTGACTATTTGAAGGAGTTAGAAAAACTGGATTTATTACATGAACAGGGCGATGGCATGAGAAGCTTTGTGGGGTTATTATTGAATGCTTTTATTTTAAATTATTCAATACTGCTTATTGACGAACCGGAAGCGTTTTTGCATCCACCACAAGCAAGATTACTCGGTAAAATGCTCGTAAAAGATTTACCGACTGAAAAGCAATTATTTTTAGCCACTCATAGTGAAGATTTCCTTAAGGGATTATTAGATGTAACTACCAAGAATCTGAAAATTATAAGAATTGAAAGAGACAACACCATTAACAAAGTTAGTGTTTTAAGTGGTGATGATATTAAGAAGGTTTGGAGCGATCCTCTTCTTAGATATTCAAATGTTCTTAGTGGACTATTTCACACTCAAGTGATTATTTGTGAAGGAGATGCAGATTGTAAATTCAATCCAAGAAGGCAACGGCTCTGTAAATCAGGATATTCTTTTTGTTCAAGGTGGTGGCATAGATCGAGTTACAGTCATTGTTAAATCTCTCAAAAATCTTAATGTGAAAATAAAAGTTATTGTAGATTTTGATATATTTAAAACTGAAAATCCGCTTCGACCTATTTATAAGGAATTGGGTGGAAATTGGGTAGAAATTGAAAGCGATTGGAAAATATTTAAATCAGCCATTGAGCAGAAAAAGCCGGAATTACAAAAAAAAGATTTGGAAAACGAAATTAGTAAAATATTTACATCCATGGATGGAGATATCGTTTCACAAAAAGCTATTGATGATATTAAAGGTAAATTAAAAAAAGCCTCACCTTGGGCTTATGCCAAAGAAACAGGAAGGGCGTTTATTCCCAGTGGAGAACAAACACAAGCATACGAAAGAGTTCAAGCTAAGTTAAAGGATATTGGTTTATTTGTCATCGAAACAGGAGAATTGGAAAGTTTTGTTAAAAGTGTTGGTGGACATGGACCCAAATGGATTACTAAAGTCATGACAAAAAATTTGAAAACGGATCCAGAGTTAAAACCTGCACGCAATTTTATTAAAAGAGTGATAGAATAGTTCGTTATGAAGTATCAACATAAATCATTCGACGCTGTAAAAATGATGCGCGATATTCGCGATAAAATCTCTGAGGAAACAGAGAATATGACATTTGAACAGTTCAAGCGATATATTGAAGAACGAGCAAACAAATATGCTGTCAAAGTAGAAAAACAAAAATAGCTTGTTTGCTTTTTCCCTCCTCTTTTCGTACTTTGCCTTGCAGTGTTTATGACGCTGCCCACTTCAATATTTACCGCCTAAGAACGATGAGGATGAATTATCTCCTTTTCGTTCCCCTCGTTTACCTCCATCGAAGTAGTATCTCTAAATCAAAGTATGTCAATACGTTGTTGTGATTGTAACGGCGTTTAAAATATTGCTTCTTGTACCCTTTACGATTGTTATGTCAATCATTTGCATCGTCGCGATGCTGGCAACCCGCAGCGACTCCGTATTTGATGTTCTCGTGGGCATCTTTTATCAAGGCACGCTTACCTTGAGCGGCGTAAGGATTTCCGTCGAGGGACTTGAGCATATCCCTGCTTCAAGCTCGTGCGTCTTCGTGGCGAATCATGCAAGCCATTTTGATATTCCCTCGGCTATGATCGGACTGGGCAATAAGCGGATTCGCATTATCTACAAGAAGGAACTTGAACGAATTCCCATCTTTGGCTGGGCAATGAAATGGACGAACAAATATATCGCGATCAATCGCGGGCGAGGAATTGAAGCGCAACAAAGCTTAGAGGAAGCAATCAGGAGAATTCAGA
>SCUC01000431.1 GCA_004322375.1 Bacteroidota bacterium | reverse complement strand
TATGCCTTTCTATCGGCGTTATCGTAGGGACGCTGGATTAACCTGCCGGAGGGTGTATAATACTTTGCGATAGTTAACCGGAACGCTGATTTATCGGGCAACTCATATTGCCGCTGAACCAGTCCCTTGCCAAAGGTTGTCTCGCCTACCACTAATCCTCTGTCCCAATCTTGTACCGCGCCGGAGACAATTTCACTCGCTGATGCCGAACCTCGATTGACGAGAATAACGAGAGGAATACCTGATACGCTCCCGCGCCCCGTGCTTGAATACTCTTCACTAAACTGTGGAACGCGTGCCTTTGTATAAACGATTTTTTTACCGCCGGGAAGAAGCTCATCAGCCATTTTAAATGCCTGGTCAAGGTAGCCGCCGGGATTATCACGAAGATCGAGAAGCAATTTTCTCATCCCCTGGGCTTTTAATTTTTCAACTGCCCGTACAAATTCATCATGCGTGGTAACCGAAAAACGGTTTACGCGGATATACCCAACTTCTCCGTTCACTTTGAAGGAAACGTCCACGCTATACAGTGGAATTTTATCTCTGGTAATATCAAATTCGATTGGGTCTTTTTCGTCAGCGCGAACGATGGTAACTTTTACATGCGTTCCTTTAGGTCCGCGTAATTTCTTTGGGACGTTTTCTCGCGTGATGCCAACGGATGAGGTATCGTTGATCTTCACAATTTTGTCGCCCGCCATAATACCAAGCGCCTCGCTCGGACCGCCCGCAATGGGAGTAACAACAAGCAACGTATCATTGATGATATCGAATTCAATGCCGATGCCATCAAACGCGCCTTGAAAATCCTCGTTGACCCGTTCTAACTGCTTTGGAGGGATGTAAATCGAGTGCGGGTCCAGCTCACCAAGCGCGCCATTAATTGCCGCTTCAATAAGCTTAGGAGTATCAACATCTTCTACATAAAATTTTTCGGTAAGACTAACAACTTCCTTAAACTTGTTCAGTTGTTCAAACAGGTTGTCCCCGGAAATAAGGCTGTTCAGCTGCATCCCCAGAAGGAGGGCAACAAAGCACAAAAAGGCTGTTATAGGAACAGAAAAGCGTTTTTTCATACGTTTATAGCTTATTTTATACTTTCTCTTTTTTGAGTATATCTAAAATTAGCATGAAAGTCAAATAGAAACATCACAGTCGTTAGTATTTGAATTTTGACGATTGACAGTGGGAATAACATCATGCGGTTTAAACAACACAAGGAAAGATAAAATTCATCCCACATACTCAGTCTAATTTATTATAGGACATCTGTCCCTGTATAATCACTCGAATTGCCTTCCATGGATAATAAAATAAAATCGTTCTACACGCACGGCATCGAGATTCTTAAATATTTTTATCTCTGCTTCGACAAACATTTCTTCGGGATTTGAGCAAATGATTGTCGCGCTATGGTAACTACCGCATCGTCTCAATCTGGCGCGTGCCCAATTCATCTCATCGGGAAAATACGTGCTATCATCCCCTTTCATATTCCAAAACAATTCCAAGCCAAACTTCTGACCCGGCAGGATCATCATCTTTTCATTCTTGATGAGCGTTCTGTCTATGAGATTCCTGACGTCAAGCGTTTGTGTCCGTTCACGCCCGAATTTACGCACCCAAGAAATTGTCACAGTTCCCCTAATATCTATCGAATCATAGAAAACTTCGTCGTACACATTTTCACCAATCAGCTTGAGGCGCACCATTTGCCTGCCCGGAGGCGCTAACGCGTCTGCAAGCTGCTCGGCTACATCAACTTTCATCATTAACACATTGGCAGGGGGCGTATAGATAGGAAGCGACTCTTCGCAGCTCATCGTAAAAAAAGAAAGCAGTGCCGTGATCAAGAAAATACTTCCA
>SCUC01000430.1 GCA_004322375.1 Bacteroidota bacterium | reverse complement strand
CTTTGCGGTTCATTTGACTGATTTAATATTATCATTATTCATTATGAAGAAAATGTGAGAAACTCTCTTGACATCTCCACACTTCTTTTGTACATTGAAAAAGACCGTTTTACCAATTACTATCATTTGGATTATCATTATGCGTTACGTTTACTCCATAGTATCTGTGTTCCTTCTCCTGCCTTTGCTGGCAGGAGCTCAACTTAAATACCGTACATTTTCTCAGGACCAGCTTGCCAATAAGCAAGACCGGTATGCAGGAAGAAGCATTGGAAGCGATGTGCAGTTTGTCATCAAGAATACGTTTTCTACTCCCAGAAATGTTCTCTCGGCGCACGTTTCTTCGCCCATCGTTTCCTTAGTGGATTCCGGTGGATTTCCAAAACTCAAGCTGATGAATTACAGGACGACTATCGTCGCAGAAGGAAAAATTCTCCAGCCGGGAGATTCCGTCGTGTTTACCGCAAAGGTCAAACGAATAGTTCGCGGAACGAAAATTACCGGCTGGCAAATGCGCTGGAAGGATACAACAACAGTCGCTCCTGCAACAGCGAAAGTCATGATGCCCGGCTCCGCAGTTTCTACAATAACCATGACGCACGGGCTTGTGAGCAAGGCAATTGCCGCGGCAGTTGACCGACAGATTATCGCACAGCCGACCGGCGGTAACGTTCGAGAGTATTTGTATGCTAAAGAGTTAAAGAAACCCGCAGGCATTGTATTAGGCATCGCGAAAAATCCCGAAAATTTCGGATGGGTGCGCTCGTTCCGTTCCGATATCGGCGCGTTCGGCCACACCGGAACGCCCCGGTGCTTCGATTCGGTTCTTGCCTCGAGCAAGAAGAAGCCCTTTGTTAAAGAAGTGCGCAACCCTTCGGTGCGAATTCACAACAACCATTTGCTCGGCGCGCTTCACGCGTTGAAGTTTTCCATGCTTGCCAATGACTCTGCAATGACCGAACCGTTTGACCCCGATGCGACGCTGTTCCGTTGGCTTATTTATTTTGATTCGACAAATCTTTCCGACAGGTTTAACGGGATGACCATTCAGGAAATCAGTAACCTTACCGATACGGCATTGACGTATTGCAACAGGTATGCTCCCGAAGATTACGTCGCTCTCGACCAATGTATTACCCGCATTCTCGACGCGTTTTCCGGCGACCTTGAAGTCTCCTCCATGCGTCCGATGAAAGTGATGGGGACGAAATCTCTCTCTGAGGTTCCGTTCCTTCATGAAAACCCTGCGGCAATGGCGAATGTTCCCCGCAGAAAGTCTGATTCTTCAGTCGAAATCCCGCTGCAAAACGGGTTGCTCTCAAACTATCCCAACCCATTCAATCCGACAACAACGCTCTCCTTTACGCTCAGCAGCAACTCTCTTGTAACTCTAAAAGTGTTCAACCTTCTTGGACAGGAAGTGGCAACGCTTCTCGATCAATCAGATCTGGAAGAGGGTGAGCATGCCGTTGACTTTGAAGCAAACAACCTTTCTAGTGGCGCGTATTACTATCGAATCCGCGCAACAAACGTTGAGACCGGCAATGTCTTTACGGATGTTAGGAAAATGGTGTTGATGCGGTAGGGACACAAAAAATTATTATACGACCCCGCCCTGCATTCATGCAGGACGGGGTTTTCTTTATCAGGAACGTTACCCCTCTCCTTCCTTGTTGATACGATAGCAGTCCATCGCGTATCGTGTGGAAAACACATAATTTTTATTATATTGCCAACAGATAGAAAGTTATCAATGCGCTTCAGTGTAGTCATATTCTCTGTTCTTTGCCTGTTCGGAATTGTCGTTCCACAGCAGAAACCAACCGAAATCAAGCTCAAGCTCGCCCAGAGCTATGAACGCGGGAGAGATTACGAAAATGCCATCAAGCTGTATGAAGAAGTCTATGCCATGGATTCTTCCAACATGGGTGTGTATGACGCGTTGAAACGCAACTACCTTCTCACCAAACGTTATCCTCAGGCAATCACGCTCATGTCGAGAATGTTGCGCGAATCTCCCCGCGATCTCAGCTTGATGAGCGAGCTGGGAACGGTGTATGTTCGCAACGCAGAAGAACAAAAGGGATTTGCCCTGTGGGAAGATGCAATCCGGTTAGATTCATCAAGCGAGATAACGTATTCTATTGTCGCCTCGGCAATGGTAGAAAACAGGTTATTCGAGCAAGCGATTGCAACGTATAAACGGGGACGCATCGCCTGCAACAACCCAAAGCTGTTCATCACCGAGCTTGCCTATCTTTACGGCAACACGCTGAATTACGCCGATGCAACGCGCGAATACTTGACCATCGTTCGCGATAATGTCGCCCAGATCGGATTTGTCGAATCGAGAATGGCGGCGTATGTGAAGCGCGAAGACGGACTTAAAGCGGCAACAGAAGTCGTCGAACAATCGGTAACTCTGGAAAACGAAAACCTTGCCCTGCTCCAATTTCTCGCCTGGCTCTATATGGAAGGAAAACGGTACGAGAGCGCGTTCGACGTGTATAAACGAATAGATAAAACGATCAACGCGGGAGGGCGGGAGATTTACAATTTTGCGGAACGCGCATTCAGAGATAAATCGTACCTCGTCGCATCGAAAGCGTACCAGGAAGTAATAACGTTATACCCGAAATTTCAATTGCTCCCCCAGGCAAAGTTCGGATTTGCGCGCACCATGGAAGAGCTCAGTAGCGCAGAAGATACGTTGCGGCTCTTTGGCGCAGTGAATCCGTTTCAACAGCCGCAAACACCGGCAACAGAATCCGAGCCGCAGTTCACCGGACCGGTTTCCGTCTATAAAAGCATTATCAGCGCTTATCCAAAAACAGAAATTGCAGCGCGTTCCCTTCTCAGGATTTCAAGCCTGATGTATGAGCGCTATTTTAATCTTGATGAAGCGCAGGGGACCTTAACGCAGTTGATGAAAGAATACGCGCAATTCATTCCCCTTATCGCAGAAGGGAAAGTATCGCTAGGCAATGTGTTCCTTGCGCAAGGCAACATTGAAAAAGCCGAAGAAACGTTTAAATCGTTAAACGACCTTCGCCCCGTCCCACAAGAATTGCGCGATAAAGCAGGGTTGCGGCTGGCTGAAATCGCCTATTTTCGGGGTCAATTTAAGAACGCCGTTGAGCAATTAGGTTCTGTGATCAAGGATGTAACTTCGAATACGACAAACGACGCTCTTACACTTCAAATTTTTATCGAAGAAAACCAGGAGCAAGCTGCGGCGGCGTTGATGGAATTTTCTAAAGCCGATTTTCTCAAACGGCAGAGAAAGCTTTCCGAAGCCCTTGCAATGGTTGAAGAGCTTTTCCGCAATAACGTGGAATCGGAGATTGCGGATGAAGCGCTAATGAGCATTGGCGATATGCAAGCCCAGATGCGCAAGTTCAATGAAGCCGTTGAAACGTATCAGCGGCTTGTGAAAGAATATGACGAAAGCATTAATCTCGATAAAGCGACGATGAAAATGGCACAAATCTATGAACTGGGCTTAAATGATAAAGCGAAAGCTATCGAAGCGTATTCACAATTGCTGGAAAAGTATCCCAATTCTGTCTATGTCAGCGAGGCAAGAAAAAAAATTCGTGAATTGAGAGGAGACACATTATGATTTCGGATTTCGGATTGCGGAATGCGGATTGGCGCCAACAAAACGTAACTTGGGGACTAGGTACTAATCGCGTTGTTCCTTCGAGAACTACCCATAGAGCGCATAACCCATATCACACATCGCATATCAAAAGAACATTGTTCTTCGCGCTTTGCTTGTTCCTCGTTGCATTGCCTGCGTTTGCCCAGAAAATTTTAATACCGATGGATTTGAAGCAAGCAGAACACTTAAAAGCCTACGGTATCGCGTACTGGGCATTGACCCGGAATATTGAGGTGGACTGGTTGTTAAATTATCGCGGCGGCTCGTTTATGATTGACGCGCTCGATCTTGTCGCAGGAGAATGCAGAGTACGTAACGTTACAACTGAAGAACTCAGCGGCGCGCAGGCAGCCCAAATTTATTCGGAAATCCAGGCAGAAGATAATAACATGGATGTTGTGCGGCTGGAAAAAGCGCCGAAAATTGCCGTGTATGTTCCCCCCGGTTTTCTACCATGGGACGATGCCGTAACCATCGCGCTTGAGTACGCGGAAATTCACTACGATAAAGTGTGGGAGGATGAAGTTATTTCCGATAAGCTGCTTCAATACGATTGGCTCCATCTCCATCACGAAGATTTCACCGGACAGTACGGAAAGTTTTACGCATCGTTCGCAAGCCAGCCCTGGTACATCGAGCAGCAGCTCACACACGAGAAAAAAGCGAAGGAGCTTGGCTTTAGAAAAGTCTCTGAAATGAAAAAGGCGGTTTCGCGGAAAATCAAGGATTTTGTCGGAGCGGGCGGTTTTCTTTTTGCCATGTGCTCGGCAACCGACGCTTTCGATATTGCCCTGGCGACAGAGAACACGGACATCTGCGACGCGATGTATGATG
>SCUC01000049.1 GCA_004322375.1 Bacteroidota bacterium | reverse complement strand
GTTCTACAATAGCGGCAAGCAGCTCGTAATTTTCATTTGCATAGGTAAATTCATCGCCGGGCAGCGATTGCAATGTGTCGTTGAGTATCGCTGCGACAGCAGAGTCGCGATTTGTTATGCCCTCTGAAGTATAATTTGGTCGTAACCCTGACGTGTGCGTGAGCAGATGTTCGATGGTGATTAATTGTTTATCCCTAGGTGTAGCAGTAATAAATTTCGGAAGAGGATCTTGAAGGTTTACTTTACCTTCATCCCGCAGGATAAAAATTGCAGTTGCGGTAAAGGTTTTGGTAACAGAAGCGACGTTAAAGAGCGTTTTTTCGGTAAGTGGAAGCTGTTTTGTCGAATCAATCCACCCATATTCTTTTTGAAGCAGTGTTCTTCCTTCTGCTGAAACAAACACGGATGCAGCGTATTCAGAATCAATCGTTGAAGCAACGAGGCTATCAATCGTAGAAGAAAGGGAACTGTACTGTGCTAAACCATCGGATAGGTAGAAAAGGGTTACAGTTATGATGTATGATAAATAGAAGTTTATTTTCATAAGGGCAGCTTGAAGAACCTTCATTGCTAAAATTTAAGACGCAAGCTACTAATGAACACTGTGTCATTTTAAGAAAAAAATCCTCAGCGATGGGTATAAAACCCATCGCTGGAACAATGATAAACGCAAAGAGGGTTCATTCTCAATATAGTTACAACAACGTTTTATAGATCTACTCGCAGAGAACACGTTGAGAAATTGGAGCTTGTAGTTCAACCCGTCAACTAATCAATATCGGGGTATAGTTGTTTCATCACCTTTTTCACGGTTAACTTTTTTGGCATACCAATAAACCGCGAATATACTTCCATGCCGGAAACGAGCTTACGTTCATCAATATGATACGTATCCACAATCTCAACAAATCGCCATCGGACGGTTTGACCATAAAGATTTTTATACTCAATTTCATTTTCGCGAGCGATGCGTTCTGCTTGTTCCCATGCTTTTTCTACCGAGGTTGCCCTGATAACGAGGATGCTTTCTTCATACGTTTTTAAGGAGCCGTCATAGTCGCGATCAATGAGCTTAGGATTTGGCTTTCCTGTGTTGAACGCTTGGTAAAGAATTTTAACTCCAAACCACTTTAACGGAGAAGATTTATGTTGTCGTTTCTTTTTCATAGAACAGTAATGCGAATAATAGTTATGGTATTCGTTTCAGCTGATTATCATGTACTTTTGAAAGGAGAAGAAGCGAAGCCACCGCTCCCACAAGAGCATACATCATATCGGATTGTGTATCCCAGGCGTATCCTTGTGTTCCCAGGAACGCTTCTGCTGCTTCCCCGGTGAATACTGCTGCAAACCATTCGATAAGCTCGTACAGAGCGCTTACAGCGAGGCAAACAGAAAGGACGAGGAACACCAACCAGCCTTTCTTTTGAATAACATTGAAGCGGATAAATAATTCCCTGGCTATTATCGCCGGAACAAACCCTTGAGCAAAATGTCCTACCTTATCGAAATTATTTCTTGTTTGGTGGAACGTATCGCGAATCCAATTGAAAAGAGGGACCTCAGCGTAGGTGTAATGACCGCCAATAAACAATATTGAACAATGAATGAGTATAAGCGAGTACGCGAGGCTGGTAAATTGAAAACGCTTGTATGTTACAAGTAAGAGAAGAAACCCAACTAACGCTGGGAAGACTTCCAATATCCATGTAAAATACTCTTTCGGGTTAATCGCTGACCAAAGCAGTATTACAGCATAGGATATGATCCACAAAAATTTTTTAGTAGATGCGTTCATTAAGGGTACAAGCGGGACTGTCTCAAAAGTGTAGGTTTTGTCAGGTTAAATGCTTGTAGGGCTATGTCCGCCGCGGCGGACTTCTAACACCATGTGCTTTTCTACTAGCATTAGAAAACTGAACGTGGCGTTTTCACTACTTTTACTCATCCCTATGGGGTTGTCTCAAAAGCCCGGTTATTGTGTAGTCGCAGACTTTATGTCTGCGGTTTTGAGTTGGAAACGCAACCATGAAGGTTGCGGCTACACCTTTTGAGACAACCCCCAAAACAGATACCTAAAAACCCGATGCAAGTTGGCGGGATGGGTAGAGGTAACGCAATTGCCCGTACATAGCTTGTCATCAACATGACAAACGCAGTAGTTTTTGCATAGTTAAACTGCGTTTTTATAGACCTACTTGTGATGGCATTCCATTCAGGCTTCTAAAATGCCTAATCAGGCGGGCGAGAAGGCATCTCGCCATACATTCAAGTTTCAGCTAAATTTAATCCCTTGCGAGATTTTCTCTACCGCCTTTTCAATACGCGACTGACGTGTTTCTTCTTTCTTAGCGCTTTCAATCCAGTTGACGTATTCTTTCCTGTTTGTGTAGTTCGATTGCTCGAATTTATCCAACACGTGTGCGATTTTCATCGCGCTTTTGAAATCTTCTGGGATAATAATAGTTCGCTCGATGCTCTTGATACTTTGTGCATTGATCGCAACGGCATCCTGAATATACTTGACAAGAGTTTTCTCATCTATTTCCCCGACATTATGATATTTAATGCCGCGGTTGTGCGCGTTTGCTTGTCCCTCCGTAAATAGCTTTTTAGGGTCTTTCATCGAGGCGCCTTCAAAAAAGGTGAACGTAACGTGTTCCTTAAATGCGCCGAAGCCGCAGACCATGCCTTGCTTGTTGAAATTCGGTCCCCATTTCCAATCTTCAACTATTTCGGGATCTGCAAAATGAATGATTTCTCTCAGGCGGATACAAATTTCTTTTGAGAAATCGGGAAGGCTCTCGATATATTCATCTATTAATTTTTTTGAATCAGGATTTATTCGTGTCATCATTGTTTCAAGTTTTCAATTAGTTATTTAAATTATCAAACTACGTCAGATAGCCGCTCAAAGGCATCTTTCCAGTATTTTTTCATACGTGCGACGGAACGAGCGTTTGGTAAATTGTGATGTTGTACTACGAGCTGGCTTTTTGACTCGCTTTTTGCATAAAAATCT
>SCUC01000429.1 GCA_004322375.1 Bacteroidota bacterium | reverse complement strand
TAATGTTTATAAGGCTTTTCTCTCCTTTTTAATGGCTCACTTCTTGTAGAAAAAGTATACACTATGCACGAACTGTCAATTGCCCAAAACATCATCGAGATTACTCGCAAAAACATCCCTGCAAATTCCGAGCAAGATGTCAGAGCCATTCGCCTGAAGATTGGACATGCAGCCGGGATTATAACGGATTCATTGGAGTTCAGTTTCAATGCACTGATACAAAATACCACTCTAAAAGATTCTCAACTCCAGATTGAGCGAATCCCGCTGACACTCCAATGTCACGCATGCGGAACAACCGGAGCAAAAGAAGAATTGCTTTTTTTCTGCGCCTCTTGCGGAAGCAACCACGTAAAAATAATTTCCGGGTTGGAAATGGAAGTAGTGGATATAGAATTGCAACCAAAATAATGGCCGGATATGAGTGTTATTACGATCGAACGGAAAATATTAGAAAAGAATGATGAAATTGCCGGTAAAAACCGCGCCCGGTTTGCAGAACATGGTCTCTTTGTTATCAACATGATCAGTTCTCCCGGTTCAGGGAAGACATCCATCCTCGAACGAACACTAGAACATCTGCGGGGGAACATATCGGTTGCTGTTATTGAAGGCGACGTCCAAACAGATTTCGATGCGCAGCGTGTGGCGCACTATCATGTTCCCGTGGTGCAAATTATCACCCGCGGCGGGTGTCACCTCGATGCTAATCTCGTACAGGATGCTGCTGCCAATCTCAATCTTGCAGGCATTCAACTTCTTATCATTGAAAATGTCGGCAACCTTGTATGCCCGGCAAATTACGATTTAGGCGAGAAGATGAAAGTGGTGATTACAAGCACCACTGAAGGTGATGATAAACCCCTCAAGTACCCGAATATTTTTCGCAACGCTTCCGTTCTGATTATCAATAAGATTGATTTACTGCCGTATGTTAACTGCAACATTGAACGTATAATCGGCAATGCGCTGAAGATCAATCCCGACTTGCGTGTGTTTCAAACTTCCTGCACTACCGGCGCGGGAATACCTGATTGGTGCGCGTGGTTAGCGCAACAAGCCATATCTCAACCATGAACACCCGTTGTAAAATATCCATTCGAGGAGCGGTGCAGGGCGTTGGATTCCGTCCCTTTATCTTTCGGCTCGCAACGGAGCTTGAACTCAACGGATGGGTTCTCAATTCATCTCAAGGCGTGTTCATCGAGGTAGAGGGAGAAAAATGTACAATAGATTCATTGTTAGTTAGGTTACATGCAGAAAAACCGCCTCTTGCATTTATCCAAAGCCTTGAAGTTTCATTTCTCAGCCCGGTAGGGTACAGTAAGTTCGAGATACGTCATAGTGAAAGCAATGGAGAATATTCAGCGTTCATCCTGCCCGACATCGCGACTTGCCCCGATTGTGTCAAAGAAATTTTTGACCCGGCGAATCGTCGCTTTCTTTATCCCTTTACAAACTGTACAAACTGCGGTCCCCGGTATTCGATTATTGAAGCCCTCCCCTACGACCGTCACCATACGACAATGAGTAAGTTTGAAATGTGCGATGATTGCTGGCTTGAATATAATAATCCCTTAGATAGACGATTCCATGCCCAGCCTAATGCATGCCCAACGTGTGGACCTCATCTTGAATTATGGGATACAAACGGGGAGATACTCGCTCACCATAGCAGCGCGTTACCGATTGCCGTGGATGCAATTCGCACGGGCATGATTCTCGCGTTAAAAGGATTAGGTGGATTTCAACTTATTGTCGACGCGCGAAACGAAGACGCAGTAAACCGTCTTCGCACACGAAAACATCGCGAAGAAAAGCCGTTCGCTCTCATGTTTCCTTCGCTCGAATCCATCAAAGAACAGTGCGAAGTTACCGCGCTTGAAGAACGCCTGCTTTGCTCACCGGAATCTCCCATAGTCCTTCTCAAGCATTTGACTCATATCTCAAATCCCGTATCGCACATCTCATCGCAGGTTGCGTCGCGCAATCCGTATCTCGGAGCCATGCTTCCCTATACGCCGCTTCATCACATTCTTATGCGCGAGCTTGAGTTCCCTGTCGTTGCGACGAGCGGAAATATTTCCGACGAGCCAATTTGTATTGATGAGCATGAAGCTCTTGTACGGCTTAACAGGATTGCGGATGTGTTTCTCGTTCACAACAGACCTATCAAGCGGCATGTGGATGACTCCGTAACGCGTATTCTGCTCGGACGTGAGCTAATAGTAAGAAGGTCTCGCGGGTACGCCCCTTTGCCCATAACAATCGAGAATCATCCCGAATCACCGATGCTGGCAGTCGGCGCACATTTAAAAAATACAGTCGCTCTCGCCGCTTCCAACAATGTTTTTATTAGCCAGCACATTGGCGATTTAGAAACGGAAAAATCCTACAACGCTTTTCAAGCGGTGATTGCTGATTTCAAGAAGCTGTACAACGCCCAGCCGCAAGAAATTATTTGCGACCTCCACCCCGGCTATCTCTCTTCTACATTCGCTCACAACATGTCCATTCCTGTAACTGAAGTGCAGCATCATTACGCTCATATCGCGTCTTGTATGGCTGAAAACCAGCTTGAAGGAACTGTGCTCGGCGTCGCCTGGGATGGAACCGGATATGGTCCTGACGGAACAATCTGGGGCGGCGAATTTCTCCTCACAAATGAAACATCATTCGAGCGAGTAGCTACATTTCGCCCGTTCCGTCTTCCGGGCGGGGAAAAAGCTATCAGAGAGCCGCGTAGAGTAGCGCTTGGCATGTTGTATGAAATGTATGGTGAAGGCGCATTTGAGAAAACTCACCTTGCTCCGCTGCAAGCGTTCACAAGTGAAGAACGTTCCCTCATCAGAACTATGCTTGCAAACAACATCAATTCCCCCGTTACCTCCAGCGCCGGAAGGATATTCGACGCCGTTGCTTCATTGCTGAATATTCGTCAGCATTCCAGCTTTGAAGGACAGGCGGCAATGGAGTTAGAATTTTTAGCAAACGGCGTTCAAACAGAGGAGCATTATCTTGCTCGCAGTATCACTGAGAAGACAATATTTCAACTATCTCCAAAGCAAGCGGTCGCGAACAGCCCTCAACATGCAAGAATTATTATTAATTGGATTCCCATACTGGAAGCTATTCTCCAGGATATACAAGAAAAAGTAGAGTTACCGGTCATGGCAGCTAAATTTCATAATAGTCTTGCTGAAATAATTGTTGCGGTTGCAAAACAAGTAAAGGTGAAACGGCTCGTTCTTTCCGGCGGCTGTTTCCAGAATAGCTATCTCACCGCAGCAACAGTACGGAAGCTGGAATCGGCCGGCTTCTCACCGTTTCTTCACCAGCGTGTCCCGCCAAATGACGGAGGCATTGCGCTCGGACAAATTTACGCACGAATACGACATCATTCAGGTATAAAAAAAATTCATCACCAGCTTCAATCACAAGAGATAACATCATGAATATCACAACAGGAGAGATCGTTGAAGTATATATCGAAAATGGCACAACAATAGGCAGAATAAATGTCAATGGCGCGTTAATGCGGGTGCCTTTGTTTTTCCTTCTCAATGCGAAAGCCGGCGATACCGTTTTGATTGAATCAGGCGTCGCTATTTCCATTTTCAATCAAGAACAGGAAACTGAGTATGTGCTTGGCAGTGCCGGGCAAAGTCGTCTCAATTGACCGCTCTGTAACACCGCTCATGGGAACGGTAAATTTCGGCGGCATTCAGAAACAGGTTTGCCTCGATTTCGTTCCCGACGTCAGAGTGAATGAATACGTTATTGTTCACGTCGGGTTCGCCATCAGCGCGATGGATGAACGTGAAGCGCAAGAGACTCTCAACCTGTTGCGCCAGATTGACGGCGGACTTGATGAATTGCAAAATCCCGGATAACACAACCTCAACCAAATTATTTTTTTGAATTCAACAAACGCAGGATTTCTTCATGAACACAACTCTTAACAAATCAACCATGTTTACATTAAATCCACGACGCGGCGTTTATTATAACATCGCCGATGCACTGCCGACTCCTCCTTCGCTGCATGCGCAGATCGAACTCCCGTTCTTTGAGCAGCTCGACCTTGTGTATAGAACACTATGTAGCATTTTGTACAATTTCGTTCCAACTTCCGGTCATCCGGGAGGAAGCATTTCTTCGGGAAGAATTGTTGAGATGCTCCTGTACCGAACGATGAACTATGATTTTTCTCATCCTGATAGTAAGCGTGCGGACATGATTTCGTACGCTGCCGGGCACAAAGCGATGGGATTATATGCAATGTGGGCGCTCCGCAACGAGCTTGTTCGTATCGGCAGCAAGCAATTAGGCGTCCCTAATCTTCTTGCTGAAGAAAAACGTCAGTTGCGGTTAGAAGATTTGCTTGGCTTTCGACGTAACCCGACAAATGAAACACCTTTATTCAGAAAGTACTCAGCAAAGGCGCTCGATGGACATCCGACCTGCGCGACACCGTTCATTCGTATAGCCACCGGCGCAAGCGGAGTGGGCGTTCCTGCATCTCTCGGCTTGGCGTTGGGCGCGATTGATTTGTATCCAACGAATTCTCCTAACGTTCACATCATCGAAGGCGAAGGAGGCATGACCCCGGGCAGAGTACATGAGGCGTTGGCTGCTGCTGCAACATCTCAACTGCATAATGTCTTTTTACATGTTGATTGGAACCAAGCCTCGATTGATTCCAATCGCGTTTGTAGCGAAAACGGTGAACCCGGAGAGTACGTTCAATGGAATCCTGTAGAGCTTTGTTATCTTCACGATTGGAATGTCATCTTTGTGCCCGACGGACATGACTTTACTCAAATTGTAGCGGCACAGGAACTTGCAACATCGCTCACGACAAAACAACCGACTGCAATTGTCTATCGAACCAGAAAAGGATGGAAATACGGCATTGAAGGACGCGAGGCGCACGGAGCGGGACACAAATTCTGTTCTGAACAATATTACAGCTCGCTCGGTGAGTTCGAGCAAGCCTTTAACATCATGTTTCCGCGCTTCACAGGCGAATCTTCTCCCGCCAGAGTTGAAGAAAATTATTTTGAAACACTCATGGTCATAAGAAAGGTGCTGGAGAATAACTCTCTTCTGACGCAAACGGCAACAAAACAAATTGCCGCTTCCCGGGAGAAGCTGGCAAAGAAACACCTCACGGTTCGGGAACATGCGCCTTCTCTTTCTACACTCTACACGGGCAACGAACTTGATCCTTCCGATATTCCCGCCGTGCTGCGGTTTACTCCCGGTTCTTCTATTACGCTTCGCGAGGTGCTAGGAAAAGCCTTGAATATTCTCAACAAGAAAACGAACGGCGCGCTCGTAGCATCCGCCGCCGATTTACTCGGCTCGACAAGCGTTAATCAGGTCAATACAGGTTTTGCTCCCGGTTTCTTTAACGCAGCAACTAATCCGGGATCGCGGCTCGTCTCGATCGGCGGGATATGCGAAGACGCGATGGGCGCGATGATGGCAGGACTTGCAAGCTATGGCTCTCACATCGGTATAACGTCTTCCTACAGCGCGTTCATCGCCGCGCTCGAGCATGTTGCTGCCCGCTTGCATGGCATCGGACAACAATCGAAAGAAGCAGTTACAGGCGAACCATACAATACCTGGATTATGGTCAATGCGCACGCGGGGGTAAAAACCGGTGAAGATGGACCAACCCATGCCGACCCGCAAGCTCTTCAATTGTTGCAGGAATGTTTCCCTCAAAACGTTTGCATTACGCTCACTCCCTGGGATCCACAAGAGATATGGCCCCTGCTTGTTGCCGCGTTGAAGCTTCGTCCGGCAATCCTCGCCCCGTTTGTCACCCGTCCTCCTGAAAAAATTATTGACCGCGCATCATTCGGTCTTCCTTCAGCCCTTGAAGCCGCGAAGGGTATCTATGCAATCCGAACGGCAGATAGGACAGCAAAGCAATACAACGGCACAATCGTCTTGCAGGGCAACGGAGTGGCAAGCATTTTTGTCAACGAGGTGCTGCCCCGTATCCAACAAACGGGCTTGAACATGAACATTTTCTACGTCACCAGCGTCGAGCTATTCAAAACTCTACCGGCTTCGGAACAAGAAAAAATCTTCCCCGAAGCGCTTACGTACGAAGCGATGGGCATTACCGATTTCACACTCCCGACTCTTTATCAATGGGTGCGCAGCAACGATGGCATTCGCCGCACACTTCATTCGTTCCGCGGGGGACATTATTTGGGAAGCGGCTCCGCTGCAAAAGTACTGGAAGAAGCAGGGGTTCACGGCAACGGGCAATTCAAAGCCATTAACGAGTATGCTCAGTTTATGGAGAAACAGCACAGGTACAGAGTGAGTCATCCCGAAATGGCATGAGGTACGTTGACGAATATAGAAATGCTGAGGCCGCGCAAACGTACGCACAGGCAATCGCTTCGATTACCACCCGCCCATGGACAATCATGGAAATCTGCGGCGGGCAAACACACACGATTGTAAAATTCGGAATTGAATCGTTGTTACCCAAACAACTCACCCTTGTTCACGGACCGGGTTGCCCTGTATGCGTAACGCCGGTCGAACTTATTGATAAGGCGCTCGCGATTGCTTCACGACCCGAAGTTATTTTTACTTCCTTCGGCGACATGCTGCGGGTTCCCGGCTCGAACAACGATTTGTTGTCGGTGAAGGCTGCCGGAGGAAATGTCAGGATGGTCTATTCGCCTCTTGACGCTCTCAGAATTGCTGAAAAAAATCCAGCGAAAAAGGTTGTCTTTTTCGCCGTCGGATTTGAGACAACTGCTCCGGCAAATGCGATGGCTGTTTTTCAAGCAAAGCAAATGAAAATAAAAAATTTTTCTATTCTCTGTTCTCACGTCCTGGTTCCTCCTGCCATCGAGGTTATTCTTTCTTCTCCCGGAAATACAGTGCAAGGATTTTTAGCCGCAGGGCATGTATGCACGGTCATGGGATATGAAGAATATATCCCGATAGCAGAACGGTACCGCGTTCCCATCGTGGTAACCGGGTTTGAGCCGGTTGATATTCTGCAAGGAATTTACATGACGGTGAAGCAACTCGAGGAAAAGCGATATGATGTTGAGAACCAGTACGCCCGTTCCGTGCAAAAAGAAGGAAACCTCGCTGCCAAACGTTTCATGGCTGAAGTATTTGAGCCTGTTGACAGGAAATGGAGAGGCATCGGGAAAATCCCCTTGAGCGGCTATCAATTGAACAAAGCCTATGCTTCGTTTGATGCAGATAAAATTTTCCAAACAGAACACATTACAACCCGGGAATCCCCCTTGTGCATTTCCGGGCTCGTTCTCCAGGGGTTGAAAAAACCGCATGAATGTTCTGCATTTCGGGCGCTGTGCAGCCCCGAACACCCTCTCGGAGCCCCGATGGTCTCTTCAGAAGGAGCATGCGCAGCATATTATCATTTCAGCCCGATAACTCATCTTCAAAAGGAAACTACTCAGTGAATCAACATCAGTACGCGTTAATCAATCCCCTTCTCCTCCTTGCCGATAAGCCTGCAAGCGGGCTTTGCCGTGAAGATTTATTAAGCATCATCGAGAAAAAACGGATAGAAAAAATTACGTTTCATTACCTTGCTCTCGATGGTAAGCTGAAAGAATTGCGCATCCCCGTCACGAGCAGAGCGCAAGCTGAAACCATCCTGGCAGATGGGGAGCGCGTTGATGGTTCTTCCCTCTTCAAAGGAATGGTTGATGCAGCGCTCTCCGATTTATATGTCGTCCCCGTTTATAAAACTGCATTTCTCAACCCGTTCGATGATACCAGTCTCGACTTCATTTGCCGGTATCTTACGAAAGATGGAGAGTTAGCCCCGTTCGCGCTCGATACGATTCTTGCGAAAGCCTCGGCATTGTTTAAAACAAGCACAGGATTGCAATTGAATGCGCTTGGTGAGCTGGAATTTTTTCTTTTGAGCGATACCGAATCGCGGATGTATGCTGCTGAGAAACAAAAAGGCTATCATGCGTCCGCCCCCTTCGTCAAAACAGGAAAAATACTCGATGAGATGGTACGGATTATTTCTCAAATAACCGGCTCGGTAAAATACGCGCACAGCGAGGTGGGGTATATTGAACACGTTCGCAGCGACATCGCGGAAATAAAAGGCAAGCAAGCCGAACAATTGGAAATTGAGTTCCTTCCCGCTCCCATAGAAGATGCCGCCGACTACCTTGTTCTTGCACGGTGGCTCATCCGGAATGTGGCATATAACCATGGGTGTGTCGCAACATTCACTCCGAAGCTGGAAGAAGGAGTTGCAGGAAATGGATTTCATGTTCACATCGAAGCGACGAACGATGGCAGAAATGTTATGACCGATGCTAACGGTACGCTCTCCTCTACTGCGAAAAATATTATCGGGGGGTTATGCACGTATGCCGATTCGTTGACGGCGTTCGGGAATACTATCTCTTCAGCGTACTTGCGTCTTGTTCCTAACCAGGAAGCTCCTACGCGAATTTGCTGGAGCGATTTAAATCGTAGCGCAATGATACGCGTTCCACTTGGCTGGTCAAACGTTACGGAACTTGCAACGACGCTTAATCCCCTTCAGCCATCCCAACCGGTCGCGCAAAACGGAAGGCAAACCGTCGAGCTGCGAAGCCCGGATGGAAGCGCGATAATTCATCTCCTGCTTACCGGCATTACCATGGCGGCGCAATGGGGAATCACTCACAAGGAATCGAACAAGCTTGCAGAATCGTTGTATATCTCCGGGAATATCTTTCAG
>SCUC01000048.1 GCA_004322375.1 Bacteroidota bacterium | reverse complement strand
ATGTCGTAACAACAGTTACGACATGAAATCAACGGAAGTAAACGATGGCTGATGTAGATATAACTGACAAAATTGGATACACCCTTCTTAAAAAGGGGATCATTGACTACGAGACTCTGGAAAAGTCTTTAAAGATTAAGGAGTCAGAAGATAAAAAGAATCGAAGGAATCTGGGACAAATCCTTGTCACCGATTTTAGCATAGATCACGACCTTGTTTTTCGAGAGGTGGCGAATCTCTATGCTTTCAGAGAGATTTACTTAAATGATGAGGTGATTGACGACCAACGCATTGAATTCGTCAAGCGCTTTGTGGAAGCGTTACCGGAACAACAGCGAGATACTTTGATCCAAACGAAGATGATGCCGTTGAAATTCGATCAAAAGCAACCCGATAAGCTCATCATCGTTTCGGCTGATCCCACGGACAGAAATATACCTACTGTGGCAAGAAATTTCGGCGTAAAGAAGTATGAAGTTTGTTTCTGCAGGCTGAAGGATTTGCAGGGGTTGATGGAAAAAGTCATCCCTCCTCAGAACGAATTTCTTAGGCTGTTAGAAGAAGCGGATGTACAAATAAACACCGGCGAAGAGGATGCCGCAATTGATGAAGAAGAACTCGAAGCCGAAATCAACAAGAGCGCGCTTGTCAATCTTATAGAAGGGTGCATTGTTGAAGCTGTACGAAGGGATGTGAGCGATATTCACATTCTCCCCGCGGAAGGAAACAAAACACATTTCATGTTCAGGGTTGATGGGAACCTCGCGTTATGGCACACACAAGAGGGTACATTGCCTGAGGCTGTTCTTGCCGTTGTCAAAGACCGTTCAAAAGGGGTTGACCGGTTCGAGCGTGAAATGTCTCAAGACGGATTTATCCAGAGGGTGATTGACGGGCACCAAATGCGTTTCCGCGTTTCCATCATGCCCATTGTTACAACTGAGTTCAAGCATAAATTTGAGAGCGTTGTCATCCGCGTTCTGGATGATAGAAAAGTTATTACTGACCTGAACAAGCTTGGTTTGCAGGGACCGGCAAAGAACTTTTTTCACAAAGCAATTAACAAACCGCAAGGAATTATTATTTTAACCGGACCGACAGGTTCCGGTAAGTCAACAACGTTGATTGCAGCGTTATACCAGGTTATTGATCCAACAGTCAACGTGTTAACGATAGAAGAACCTGTCGAGTATATTATTAGAGGAGCGCGCCAGCTAAAAATTGGACCAAAAATGTCGTTTGAGCAATCTATACGTGGTATCCTTCGTCATGATCCGGATATTGTGTTAGTAGGCGAAATGCGCGACAAGATAACTGCCGAGACAGCTATCAAACTTGCCAACACAGGACACCTTGTCTTTTCAACGCTTCATACCAACGATGCGCCAAGCGCTGTTGCCCGTTTATATAAAATGGGAATCGAACCATTTCTTATCGCCTATGCCATTAATATTATCGTTGCCCAGCGTTTAATCCGTACGTTATGTAATTTTTGCAAACGTCCCATTGAGGATGATGTAAAGCCGGATTTCATAAAGTTCGGGTTTACAGAGGAAGATATGAAAAATTATACGTTCTATGAAGCGGTAGGATGTGAAAAGTGCAATGGCGGGTACAAGGGAAGGGCGGCAATTCATGAAGCGCTCTATTTTTCCAAAGCCATCAAGAATATTATCCTTAATGCCGGTGAAAAAGTTGATGAAAATGCAATTCGCGATCAAGCCTCAAAAGACGGTATGTGGACTCTCCGGCGTTCGGGGATGGAGCGAATGAAGGAAGGGAAATCAACGTTGGAAGAAGTTCTTGCCACGACGGTAGAGGAAGACTAATTTTATTGTACCGTATAGAAGTGCGACTTACTTCTTGAGCTATGACAAGAAAAGGTACTCCAGCCCACTGCATAGTGAATAAAGTAAGTCGCACTTTTTCTTTTTTACCATGATGCGAATTTTTAATAAATCATCCCCGGTGATCAACATCCTGTTCTGCTTCTTATTATTGTTTTTTCCTATCCTTTCCGAGGAGAGCGAAGCGGCTATTCCTAAGCCCCCGACTAATTTTGCTATTGGAAGTCGTGATTACGGGGTAGCTCTTTCCTGGAACAACCCTTCTGAAAAAATGGACAACTCTCCCTTCCTGGATTTCTCCTCGATAAAAATCTATCGCGATTATGTATTCTATGATAGCATCGCTGTAACTGTGGCAGATACAGGGAGAATGATGGAATATGTTGACAGCATGCAAGGCTATCATTATTATCAAGTTTACGTCTATGATAATCAATCACCTCCGGGGAGAAACTGGAGTCAATTGTATTTGGGATATGGAGGTATAATCCATGATTATTATTTCGAGAATTTTGATGCCGGTAGAGGGTTGGTTACTGTGGTTGGTACTTGGGATACGACATACCGTGTTGCACACTCAGGTCAGGCTTCGTTTGTAGATTCCCCTGATTCTGTTTCCGAAGTTACGCAGGCGCAATTCTTCCTTCCTCCCGTACGCATCACAGCAAACCATGTGTTACGGTTATATGAAATCGGCCTTCTCTCCGAAGAAAATGATGGCAATATTCTGATCACACCCTTTAACGACATCGTTTCATCCTTAGGACGTACACGCATAGGAGATCACGAGGAATGGTTGGACGGCAGTCTCAATAATGACGATTGGATGTTGAGATCAATTTCTCTTTCTCAGTATCAGGGAGATACGGTTGCAATTATGTTCTCGCTTCCCATGGGCTCGGAAATGTTATTAGACGGATGGTTCCTTGATGACATTTTTATAGGCGATCCGTTAAGCGTTGATGATACGCGAGCATTACCTTCTTCTGTATTGTTAGAGCAAAATTACCCAAACCCGTTCAATCCCTCAACAGTGTTCACGTTCCAGCTGCCTGTTTCCGGTTATGTTACTCTGAAGGTGTACGATGTATTAGGAAGAGAAGTCGCTACCCTTATTGACGGGATGCAAGATGCAGGATACAAAATTCATGAGTGGAATGCTTCCGGAAATGCGAGTGGGGTATATTTTTATAAGCTAACAGTTGTAGGACAAAATGGCATTATGTCCTACAGTGATACAAAGAAAATGCTTCTGTTGCGATAGGGTTTAGCATATTGTTATAAAAAAAGCCAAATTAATTCGAGTTCAGCTTTTTTTGGTCAAAAGGGCTTATATCATTGATGTAAATCACCTACTTAAGGCTGATTGTGC
>SCUC01000428.1 GCA_004322375.1 Bacteroidota bacterium | reverse complement strand
TCACGTATGTAACAAGCGATATGATCAGCCGCTCTTTACATTGGTCAGGTATTGAGCCGCATGAAGCGTACCTCTACGGCGGCGGACTTGCTTTAGCATTTCAGTTGTATGTTGAAGTGGAAGACGCCTTTCATCCGGAATTAGGTTTTAGCGTTGGTGATGCAGCTGCCGATATTGCTGGAGCAGCGTTTCCCGCGCTGAAACAGCACTATCCGTTGTTCAAGCCTGTTACAATAAAATGGAGCGCAATTCCTTCCGTACGGTACAATCGCGGCGAGTATCGGACGTTACTTGACGACTATGAGAGTCAGTATTACTGGCTCAGCGTTAACATTGAAGATGCTCTTGGCGACGCTTGTCCTACAATTATTCCTTCCTTCCTCAACCTTGCAGTGGGGTATGGAGTAAAAAATCTAGACGGGCAAGGCAATGGAACTCCTGAACTCTACCTCAGCTTGGATTGCGATTTTACCAGGCTGCCGGGAGAGGGTTCCTTCCTCTCCGCTTTGAAACATATTCTCAACTATATTCATTGCCCCGCGCCCACGGTAAGGCTCTCCCCTGAGATAACGTTTTATGGGGTAAGGTTTTAGAAACTGTATCAAGCGTATCCAACAGTTGTAAATTAGCATTGATATAAGTTCCTAAAGAAGAACATGTTACAAGCACAATTGGTCGTTTTCGATTTGAACATCAATTCAAGAAAATACGGTCTTTCGAGCATTTCTAAAGGACATGTGAATGCTGTAAGAATATTGGATGAATCTCACTTTGAATCCAGCTCTATCTATGTGTTCGATAATGCCACATTAATTTTTGAGTATCTCCGCGCCATCAAGATTGGTAACAGCCTCTTATGGGAGAGCATTATGCGACTCACTATAGTTATCATTAGAACATAGTGAGCCGCATAAAAGCGAAATTTTCAGGAAACCATCATCCCCATTTTTTCAACGCAGCTTCTATGGAGGGACCTGCCTTCATTAAATCTTCTGGAACCATGACCGGGAGTATTTCAACATCAGCTTTGAGCCAGATGAACAACGGCTCTACAACTGCAGGAAGGCTTGAGGCATCATCGAAGCTTGCAACGATATATCCTCCCCTTGTGCCATTGACTGCAGTGAAAAACGCCGCTTCCGCTTTCACATCTGTGAGGTATTGCTGTACCTTTTTTCCGAATTCAGGGTCGCTTAAATTTGCGGTGCCACTCTCGTTGGGAAAATTAAATTTAATAAGATATCGCATACAAAATCATCCTTATGATGGTGGAGAAAAAAAACTAAAATTTGATGGCGATAGTGTACTCAAGTTTGTTGAGAAAGAAAAGCATTTAAAAATCAAGCGTGACCATCATCTCACAACTTCTATTTTTGCACGAGAAAATAAATCCGCTGAGAGAAAAATTTCGTATAATAAGGATGGTCAACCAAAATACAGGTGGGAACTGGAATTCCCTCCCAAAAAACATGACTGAACAGTCAGAAAATTTCTAATCTAAGGAGTAATAAGCCGACTTGAATTAATGTATAATTTTCCATTTGGATTTG
>SCUC01000427.1 GCA_004322375.1 Bacteroidota bacterium | reverse complement strand
GGATACGGACTATTGGTTTACGTGCAGCAGAGGCGCCTATTCGTCCCCAGAAACCAGCCGTGCCACCATGGGTATGGAGAATATCAAAATTTGACCGGCGAAATATCCGGGTAACTTCACGGAAGGTTTTTAGACTAATATGATTATCCATCGAGACTGAAATTACATCAATGCCTAATTTCCTGGCTTCATCCACCAGGAAACCCTGACCTTTGCATGCGATGCTGACTTCAAATTTCTCGCGGTCAAGATACTTTGCGAGCATCAACACATGCACCTGACCGCCACCTATGCTTGCGTCATCAATCATTTCCAAAACGCGGATTTTCTTTGTAGACATCATAGATTTCCCGTTGCATGGAGATACATCCTAACTATTGCAGACTGTAGCCTTCCCAGGTGCTTACGATAATAGTAGAGCTGGCTGGTGCGATAAATCTCATTAATTTTTTGTGTATTAACATTCCCGGAGCTTCCCGCGAGTAAGTGGATAATGGATGTTACTGGATAGTACATGATTTGCCATCCGGATGCGTTGATCCGTTTGCAGAGGTCTTTATCTTCGAAGTACATAAATAGGTTTTCATCAAAGCCATTGACCTGTAAAAAAGCCTTTTGGCGGACCATCAGACATGCGCCGGTTAACCAGCCAACCGCCTTCGTGGTGTTACGCCAACGCTCCAGGAGAGGGCACATAATCTTACGCCATTTCCTAACAAGGGAATGCACGATTTTATCCGCAAATTCTCTAAAAAGATTGGGAAGCCTGCCTGATGAAAGTTGAAAGCATCGGTCCTCAAAAAGAATCTTGGGACCGATTGCGCCAATAGCCGGATGTTCATCAAGAAAATCTGCTAACACCTTAATTGAATTTTCAAAAAGACTCGTATCTGTGTTAAGAAATAAAAGGTAGGTACCCTTCGCTAAGCTGGCGCCAAGGTTGTTTCCCCGGCTGAAGCCAAGATTTGCTGAGCTTTCGATAAGGTGTACATGGGGAAATTCCGAACGGACAATCTGCCTGCTATTATCAGAAGACGCATTATCAACAACAATAATCTCGAAGGAAATTTCCTTTGTTTGTTCGTAAATTGATTTCAAACATTGTCGAAGCAGGGCAGAGGAGTTGTAATTTACCAGGATAATGGATACCTTCATTTTCGCACAGATTCATGTGTTTGCAGTTTTGATGTATTGTGAATAACAACGAATACTATCCCAATAATATACCAAAGAAATAATGCATCGGGTTTCTTCCAGAAGCTATCGGTAAAACCGTGCAAGAAGATACAAATGAGACTTGCTACAATACCCATCAAAAGCGCCTTTTCGTATCCGGCTTTTGAAAGCCGCCACGATTTTATTGACGCGTAAAATATGGTTATAAATAGCCATAGGAAAGTCAACAATCCCACAGTGCCCGTTTCTACCCATATGTGCAAAAAGATATTGTGTGCATGGGATAGTTTTTCAATATCCTTTAATCGCTTCTTTTTTTTGTCTTTTGTTTGTCCGGACAGCTCATTGGCATTCTCTTTTTTCAGTTGTTTTTCTTTATGCCTTATCGTTTCTGCGTATTGCTGATAGACGCTTCGAAAATTCTTTTTGCCAGGTCCTATGCCTAACCACGGATGATCTTGAATTATGGCTATCGATGCCTTCCAGCATAATAC
>SCUC01000426.1 GCA_004322375.1 Bacteroidota bacterium | reverse complement strand
GCAATGCAATCGAGAGCAAGGTCTTCGATGGAGAGATTGAAAAAATCGAGGTGGAGGTGTCCGTTGTGGGCTTTTTTTTTTAATTGAACGGTTGCAATTTTACGACAGAGGAAGATGAACTCACTCACCGATTGAGAAGCGGGTTCTTCAGTGATAATGGTTAATATGAGATTTTTTATGTCCACTTAGAAAAAGTTTCAGGTTTACAGCCCGCAGGGTTTCAAATTTCAGGATTCAGGTCACAGAGAAATATAGAGATACTTCAATAACTGTAATGTTTTTCGTTTGTGGAAAGTCATTAAAGCCAACATCGGTTGATAATATAGGGAGAAAGGAGGGAAAAGGCAATGCAATTTAAGTGCCACTCACTTTTTCGATGGTTCTGCAAGAAACGTCCACCCTGAGATGTTTTCTGGTAAAAGTGAGTGGCACGGGGAGTTCTTTGTCAAACTCATAAAAAATGCTTATTTTAATAGAGCTAAGAGCATTTTTCTTCAATTTAAATCAATGGAACACGAGTTAAACGAACGAGAACGGGAAATTTTACGCTATGTAATTTGCCGTTTTATCGAATCAGCGGCGCCGGTGGCGTCGCGCTATATTTCTAAGCATCATTACTTAGAATTAAGCGCAGCGACTATCAGAAACGTCCTCTCTGATTTGGAGGAAATGGGATATATTCATCATCCTCATACTTCTGCGGGGAGCATTCCGACTGATAAGGGATATCGCTATTTTGTTGATTGGTTGATGGAAATCCAAAATCTATCATCGCATGAGAAGGGAAACATCAAGAAACAGCTTGTTCTTGTAAGCGAAGCGAATGAATTACTGAAGGAAGCAGCACGTTTATTGGGTTCTATCTCACATCAACTGAGTGTCGTATCCTCGCTGCATTTGAGCGCGGGTATTTTAGAACGCATCGAGCTTGTGAGCATTGCGTCGCATCGTATTCTTGTCGTGTTGGAAGTGAAATCGGGCATCATCAAGACTATAACGATGGAAATATCCGTGGAGATTTCGTTGCCGAGCTTGTTACAACTCAATCAGTATTTGAATGAGCGGCTTTGCGGGTTAACCTTACAAACGATACGGGATTCGTTTGCAGAACGGGTTAAAGATTATGATAGTGATACCTCCGGTTTGTTGAATACATTTATTCGTTCAGCCGATAGAATATTTGATGATTCCAAAGAGCGGGAAAAACTACACATTGGAGGGACTCAATCGCTTTTGGAACAACCAGAATATGGAGAACCCGACAACATTCGAACAATCATCGAGCTCATTAACGATGAAACAGTGCTATCAAACGTTATTGAATCTGCAGAAATTATGGGAAGCGGGAAGGGAGTCGCTCTTGCAATCGGAGAAGAACATAAGAACGCAAAGTTAAAAAATTACAGCATCATTTTGAAGACATATAAAGTTGGAGAAGTTTACGGAACCATCGGGATACTAGGACCCAAGCGCATGAATTATGCAAAAGTGATCCCGTTGGTAAATTATGTCGCCCATGAAGTATCAACATCATTAAGCTAGATATGAATGAGACAGGACGTGAGGAATTGAAAGAGCAATCGCAGGCAATGGAAGAACAACCTAACACTCAAGGTGAGGAATCATCGCAGGAGACAGCGATAAACGAAACAGAGCAACTGAAGCAGAAACTTGTAGAAGCTGAGAAACAAGGAGCCCAGTATAAAGATCAACTCTTGCGGAAAGCTGCAGAGTTCGAGAATTATAAACGACGCACAGAAAATGATTTCATCGAGCGTGTCAAATACGCGAATGAGGAGCTAGTATATGAAATTCTTCCCGTTCTTGATGATTTTGAACGATCATTGAAAAACACAAAAGAGAAGAGTGATTTCGATACGTTGCACCGGGGGATAGAG
>SCUC01000425.1 GCA_004322375.1 Bacteroidota bacterium | reverse complement strand
CACCGCAGTGCAGCTCTCTGAGATGGCGTCGTTGCCCGTTTTCTCGGAGTGATGATTGCCGTTGTTCCAATGTTGTTTTGTCCCCGATACCCTAGATCGACAATCGCTTTCTTCGGTTGCGTCCCATGAAATTGGTGGTATTGTTCTAACGCAGGTTCTAAGGTGTGTCCATCATAATCGTTCTTCTCCATGCTCAACGCTCCGACGATAACTCCCGTTGTCCGGGTAAGCATCACCGATACCTTGTTGCCAAACTCATACTTCATAGCTTGAGACACACATTTGCTACAAGACTTATCGCAAACAAAATGGATTTATATACAGTCAGTTTATTACTTGGTCATTCTGATATTCGCACATCAATGATATATGCAAAACCGGACATGGATGTATTAAGTAATGCGGTAAAATTGATAGAGAATGGTTACGATTTGGTTACTTGGAAGGAGCTTGAAGAAGAAAAACCGTTATAATAAGTGCGCCCGGAGGGATTTGAACCCCCAACCCTCAGTTCCGAAGACTGATGCTCTATCCAGTTGCGCTACGGGCGCTTTTCGATTTCGTGTATAAAAATACGGCTTTTCAGAGTTGATTCCAAAAGACGTTCCTTGTAATTTACCGGAGGATTTTCTACATTTTTTCATGAACTTCCTCGCGATTGATTTCGAAACTGCCGATTACGGCGCTGATAGCGCTTGCGCCGTGGGATTGGTACGGGTTGAATCAGGCGTAATTGTTACACGTGAGGCGCATCTCATTCGTCCGCCGCGAAAGCGGATGCACTTTGAGTATGTGCACGGTATCTCATGGAACGACGTTAAAGATAAACCGGCATTTGCCGGGGTGTACCCTCGTATGCAGGAATTGATGGAAGGTGTCGAGTTCTTAGTCGCTCATAATGCGCGGTTTGATAAAGGGGTGCTTGGAGGCTGTTGCTTCAGCGCGAATATTGATATGCCTACCATTCCATTCAAATGCACGATGAATCTTGCGCGGCAAGTCTGGAATATCCGCCCGACTAACCTGCCCGCCGTGTGCAGGCATTTCGGCATCCGGTTGAACCATCACGATGCTACATCCGACGCGGAAGCCTGCGCGAAAATTATGATTGAGGTATTGAAAGCGCAGGGAAAGCTATAGTGGTTATCCGCTATACTTCTTCTAATGTTGGCTGTAAGGCAATGCTCTTCGCTTCTTTCTCGCTCCCTTCTCCATTGCCTCGTTCTGCGTGAAGTTCTTTCGAGAAGTAAGAATAGATTGCGGGAATGACGTACAATGTCAGCACGCCTGAAAATATCATTCCCCCTACAACAGCGATACCCATAGAGACGCGGCTTTCGGAGCCTGAGCCGAGACCTAACGCGATAGGTAAAATACCGAGAATCGTCGAGAGGCTTGTCATTAAAATTGGGCGAAACCGGGCAGATGCCGCGCTTTTTACCGCTTCTATAACCGAAAGCCCTGCCGCCTTGCGCTGGTTGGCAAACTCCACGATGAGAATGCCGTTCTTAGTTACCAGACCAATCAACATAATCTGACCTATCTGGCTGAAAATGTTAAACGTTTGATTAAAATACCAGAGCGAGAGAAACGCTCCTGCTACAGCTAACGGCACGGTGAACATAATGATGAACGGGTCGCGAAAGCTTTCGAACTGTGCTGCGAGGATAAGATATGTCAATGCGAGCGCGAGGATAAAGACAAACAAGAGGCTCGACGAGCTTTCTGCGAAATCTCGCGCTGCGCCGGCAAGAGATGTCGTGAATGACTCATCTAACACCTTCTCTGCGATTTCATCCATCGCCTTAATGCCATCACCCAATGTATAACCGGGAGAAAGTCCGGCGGAAACTGTCGCCGCGACATACCGGTTAAACCGGTACAGCTGGGGCGGGTTTGCATTTTCTGTTACGGTCACGACGTTATCGAGCTGGATGAGCTGACCCTGACGGTTGCGAACAAAAATTGACTTCAAGTCTAATGGCTCGTCCCTATTTTCTCTGGTAAGCTGACCGATAACCTGATATTGTTTTCCATCCTTAATGAAGTAACCATACCGTTGCCCGGAAAGAGTCAACTGAAGTGTTTGCGCTATATCATTAACGGAGATCCCCAGGGAGCGCGCCCGGTCACGGTTAATTTCAATCACTAATTCCGGCTTGTTGAATTTTAAATTCAGATCGGAAATATTAAAAACCGGATTGTTATTGACCTCTTCAAGGAACCGGGGGAGAATTTCTCTTAGCTTTTCGAGAGTGGGAGCCTGCAACACATATTGCACCGGCAGTCCGAAACGCCCAGCGCCTCCGCCGACGCTGATGGTCTGCTCCTGCGTGACGATAGTCCGCGCATCGCTGAGAGACCTGACTGAGACCGATAGTTCTTGTGCAATTTCGGCTTGCGAGCGTTTTCTCTGGTCGGGAGGAATCAACGTTACTGTTGTCGCTCCTGCATTCGCTGCGCCGGCAAACCCTGAGGTATTAGCCATCACCGCATCTGCTTCCGGAACTTTTTCTCGTATGAGCTGAATAATTGTGTTCATGTAATTATCCATTCGCTCGAACGAGGTTCCCTCCGGCGCGGTTGAGCTGATGCGCAGACGGCTTCTATCTTCCAGAGGAGCCAGCTCTTGAGGGATAATGCTTACCAGCAGCACAAGCATGCCGGCAGATACAAGGATAATAACAAAAGCGAGCCATCGCTTTTTCAGGAAGGATGCCAGGGAATGTTCATACGCAGCAATGAGCTTTACAAAGAATGGCTCGGTTCTATTGTAAAACCGATTGTGCCCGCTGTGCGCTTTTATTAATCGCGCGCTCAACATCGGCGTGAGAGTGAGCGCGACAAACGCGGAGATAGCAACCGACCCGCCGATAACAACTCCAAATTCCTGGAATAGCCTTCCTGTAAATCCTTGCAGGAAAATAATGGGCATAAAAACTGCAATGAGAGAAATTGTCGTCGAAATGACTGCAAAGAATACTTCTTTCGAGCCTTTGAATCCCGCCTCAATGGGCGACATGCCATCCTCGATTTTTGCATAGATGTTTTCCAGCACCACAATTGCATCATCTACAACGATACCTATGGCAAGCACAAGCCCCAGCAATGTCAGCACATTGATGGAGAACCCGGCAAGGTACATGATAAAAAATGTACCAATGAGTGAAATAGGTATTGCAAAGACGGGAATAAGCGTAGTCCGCCAATCGCGTAAGAAAAGGAAAATGATAATAACGACGAGCGCAAAGGCAACAACAATAGTTTCCTGGACTTCTTCAATCGAAATTCGAATATACCGCGTCGTATCGAATGGTATCGTTAGCTCAATATCTTCAGGTAAATCCGTTTTGATTTGTTCGAGGCGGCGGAAAAACTCATCGGCGATGGTAATATGATTGGAGCCGGGTTGAGGTACAACGGCAACTGCAACGCGCGGACCATGAAGACCTTTAGAGACAGAGCGTTCATTTTCGGGACCCAGCTCTGCATTTCCCAAATCTCGCAAGCGTATTATTTGTCCATCCTGTTCCCTGATAATAAGATTGTTAAATTCTTCAGGAGTTTGCAAGCGGCTTAATGTTCGGACTGTCAACTCGACATCGTTGCCTTCAATACGGCCTGCCGGTAATTCTAAATTCTCCGCATTCAGAGCGTTCCGAACATCTAGGGGTGTAACCTGATAGGCGGCAAGCTTTGCAGGGTCCATCCATAAACGCATGGAATACCTTTTTTCACCGAATATCCTCACATCGCTGACGCCGTTGATAGTTTGAAGGCGTTCTTTAAACACCCTGTCTGCGATATCCGAAAGCTCAAGGAGATTGCGAGTGTTGCTGCTGATATTGACCACGATAATCGGAGACGCGTCGGCATCGGCTTTCGCAACAACCGGAGGATCGGCATCCGGCGGCAGATTGCCGACTGCGCCTGCTACTTTATCCCGTACGTCATTCGCTGCCGTTTCCAGATCTACCTCAAGATTAAATTCCAGAGTGATTTGACTTCTGCCATCCCTGCTGGTAGAATTGATAGAGCGGATTCCCGGAACGCTGCTTACAGCGTCTTCCAAGCGCTCCGTTATTTGTGATTCGATAACATCGGCGCTCGCTCCGGTATAGCTTGTTGTAACCGTTATAATAGCCGGATCAACATTGGGATACTCACGCACACCGAGATATGTGAACCCGATGAACCCGAATAAAACGATAATGATGGAAAGGACAAGCGTTAACACAGGTCGCTTGATGCAGATGGCAGAAAGACTCACCGGGGAGCATCCTCCTTACTCTCCTTGGGCTGAACGCTCATCCCCGCCCTGAGCTGCAAAATTGCCGAGGTAATAAGGCTATCACCCGGTTGTAATCCGCTTCTTACTTCGAGGCGTTCATCCGTTCTATCGCCGACTTCAATGATTTTTTCTACTGCTTTGTTGTTTATGCAGAGAAAAACTTTATGGCGTTTGAGCTCAGGAATAACGGCAAACGCGGGAACGGTTAGGGTTTCTTTTTCTTTCAGTTGCACCTCAACGCTTGCAAACCCTCCGGGAACGAGCAATCCATCCTCATTCTTGCTGACTGCCCGGATGCGGAGTGTCCTCGTAGCCGGGTCAATCTTTGGGGCGATAGCATACACTTTGCCGGCATATTTTTTTGTTGAGCTTTGTGCCGTAAAAATAATATTATCTCCTTCCCGTATCTCGCCTGCGTATTTTTCAGGAAAGGTAAAGTCAATTTTCACAGTTCTATAATCTTGCAGGGTTGTAATAATTGCCGTTGGCGAAAGATAGCTGCCCTCGCTGACATATCTCAACCCGATTGTGCCGTCGAACGGAGCGCGAATTTCCGTTTTGTTTAGTTGCGCTTGTACTAATTGAAGGTCCGCTTTAATGACGTTTAATTCGTTTACCGTCGCGTCATACTCCTGCTGGCTGATTAAATTTTTCTCAACCAGCTGTTGTTGTCGTTCCTGCTGTAGGTCTGCGAGCTTCAGCTTTGATTGCGCAGAGAGCAGGCGCGCTTGCAATTCATCGTCATTGATGTTGACGAGAATATCGCCTTTCTTGACCTTCGCTCCTTCCGTGAACTGGACCGATTCGATTTTGCCCGATATTTCGCTTCGAATTTCGACTTCTTCATTCGAGAGTATCGTGCCAACAGTTGAAACGCGTTGTGAAAATGTTTCCGGCTTCAGCACGAGTATGGTAACCGGAATTTTTTGTTCGCGCCGGGTTCCCGGATTTCCGTTGGCTTTTCCATTTTCATTTGATGAGTTTGTTTGCAGGAACTTAAGAGCCAATATCGCCGCCAGGGCGACAACAGAAAGTATTATATACTTAGTTTTCTTATTCATAATTCCTTTTTAGACTTTTGAGATTGCCCGGATGTTGACATCCCAAATGGAAGAATTCAATTTTAAAGCACCACCATTGTAGGCTAAAGAGCAAGACTATGCCAATTTGGAGCTATCTTTAATAGTACGTTGAATCCTTAAATATAGAGAAAATAAACCATTATCACCATTCTCTGTTACGATCTTCTGTTCGATTTTATATTCAATATTATTTGTATTGACTCTTACCAAGAGATTTTGTACGTTATAGTAAAGTAGAAGGAGTAGCTCATGGGGCTTACCACCCCTAAAAACCGACTTTTCTCCATAATAGTTGCAGCGAGCAGTATTCTGCTTGGCGCAGAGCATTGCAATACCCAGTGTTGGGTGTATCGGTTGAGTTTGCCGTCAACACGGCTAACTTCAATTTCATTTGCTGATACGAACAACGGAATGATTGTCGGTACACAAGCGCTGAATACGACCGATGGGGGCGCAACATGGAACGCCCGTTCGATTGACAGTACCTTTCCCGGCGGCTTTAGCTTTGTGAAAATGTTCGACTCGCTTCGCGCGCTTGCCATCAATTCTCAAAATATCTATGTAACGACAGATGCAGGAGTATCCTGGCGACGCAGCGGAACATTTCTCGTTTCATCGCCCCAGTTTGCATTTTGGAATTCTGAAGTCGGACTCTGCGGGAGAAATAATACACTCTATTCCACAAGTGATGGCGGCAGACATTGGATTACTTGTTTTACTCCGGCATTTAGAATTCTTAGTATAACAGTTGCTGAAGACAAATTTGCTATCGTTCTTGCGGAAGGAGGGAAAATGTATAAAACAACCGACAGGGGAATTTCCTGGTTAGAACTAATCAATCCGAATGGGAGCAATGTAGCCAGAGCGTACTTCCCTACAGCAAACTCCGGTTTCGTGTATTCCAATCTTTATAACACTCGGTATCTCCTGCGGACTACCGATGGGGGAGCTACATGGGATGTAACTACGTTTGAATATGATTATTTTTATTGGCTTACCTATGCCGACAGCCAGAAATGGATTGCGCTCACAACTGAAAATCTTCTTGCCTCTACAAACCATGGTACGAACTGGAGCGCAGTAGGTTCTCCATATTCGTTATACGATCTTAGCTCGCCAACGTATTTAAAGAATGGCAACCTGGTATTCTTGTCTTATGATCGTTCTCTTAATCGCAGCTACATCGTCGCGATATCAAAACAATCATGTTCATTCACAGTGGAATCGCCATTCCCTGTATCAGGAACAACTAACCTTCCCTTGAATTATTCACCCCAATCCCCAGGTTCCGTAACGTTTACTTGGTATTTACCCCGAACGTTAGCCACACCATATTCATTGTTCCAGCTTTCTACCGATTCAACATTTGCAGGTGAAACCAGCGTGGAAACATTGATAACCAACAATTTGAGGCTCTCACTCTCAGTTACAATATCAAACCTGTTGCCAAGCCAAACCTATTACTGGAAAGCAACGCCTCTCAATATTGACGGGTCGTTGATGCAATCATCTGAGATAAGGAATTTTACCACTGCAGGAGCTGTCATAACCGGAGTTGTTTTTAACGACGAGAACAAAAACGGGTCGTTTGATGGTAATGAGCGAGGAATACAAGGAGCGCGTATCCGTCTTTCGGGGGTCAGCGCGGGAGAGATAGTGAGCGATTCTTCCGGCAGGTTTGCTTTTACCGGGCTGGATTCGGGAATGTATCATATCGTCTATCGTCCACCGGGTCCATGGAAGAAAACCACGCCGTCCGATACATTCACAATTAACCTCAATCTCAATAGTGTCGTATCAGGGCTGTTCTACGGGCAGGTCTATCCATGGAATTCTATTAGCGGCATCGTGTTCTATGATGAAAATGAAAATGGCATAAAGGATGGAGAAGAAACAGGCGTGTCCGATTGGCAAGTGCGACTCCGCACTGCCTCATACAGCGATACGACTCTTTCCGGACTTTCGGGCGAGTATGTATTCCCAACGCTCGGCGTCGAACGGTGCAGCGTGCTTGTCATTCCTCCTGAGCAGTGGGAGATGTTCATGCCGCGCCTGGTGGAGGGATATGACATGTATTTCGGAGGAATTGACAAGCATTACAGGAACATCCATTTTGCTGTTCATCCCATACCACAGCGGGTGAAAATTGCATTAACATATCACGATCACAGCTACAATAAATTTACTGTTATCCGGTGGGGCGTGCGGGCAGGGGCAACTACCGGAATCTGGAATGCAGATGCTCGCGCTACTCGCGCCGATTTCTCCGAAGGCGAAGAAGATTTGCCTCCGCCTATCCCCGATGGACACGATATCCGTTTCGTCAAACCGCTCCATGGTCAGTACTCATTCGGAAACGGTTCATGGGTGGACATGCGCCCGTGTTATTCTCCCACGCAAATTGACACCTACAAAATTTCATTTACGACCGGGTTTCTCTCGAACGGAAGCTATCCTGTAACGTTTACATGGTCAAAGGAGGCAATCCAATCTTCGTACGCGGGAGCGGTTACATTGGATGACCTCAGCGGTACTACATACGATATGAAATCTCTCGATAGCCTCGTCATTACCGATAGCACAATGAAAACGATGTTACTTATCGCTTCATCTCCATTGTTGCCGCCTGTTGGTGTGTTGCAGCCTGATGAAACTATTCCTGTGGCGTTTGCACTGGAGCAAAATTATCCTAACCCGTTTAATCCGTTGACGATTATTCGTTATTCGCTATCGGTTCATAGTTATGTTACTCTGAAAGTGTATGATGTAGTAGGAAGAGAAGTTGCAACGTTAGTTGACGGGATTCAAGATGCGGGATTCAAGATGCAACCATGGGATGCGAGCGGTTTGCCCGGCGGAATCTATCTTTATCAAATAACCATCACAAGTACCATGAGGCATGCACATTCTTCAGTAAAAAAGGCATTACTCCTTAAATAGTATTGTTATACCAATCCTCGTATCATAAAACGTACTGAGTGATGTTACGCAACCCTGATTTAACCTTGAATTTTGAGGAAGTCCTTCGTAACTCAACCCCCTCAACGGGGCTGTCTCAAAAAATAGTAGGCGCAACCTTCATGGTTGCGTTTCCAACTCAAAACCGCAGACATAAAGTCTGCGACTACACTATAACCGGGCTTTTGAGACAACCCCATGAGTTAGAGTCGTGAAAACGAAATTCATACATGTTAGATTGCGTTCGTGCGTAACATCAGTTACTGAGATTTTTTGCCTGATCTGTAGGGATACATATCTCTGTTGACTTTTACATTGAGATTTTGTATGTTAAATAAAAGAGCAAGGATCACCGCATGGGGCTTACAATCCCTAAAAACCGTTTTGTTATTATTGTAGTTGCAGTGTATGTCATCTGTTTTGGAGGTCAACAATGCCACGCGCAATGCTGGGTGTATCAGGCGCGTCTTCCGGGATCGGGATTTCTCTCTATTGCGTTCGGCGATTCGCTCCATGGCATAGCGGGAGGATACAACGGGTTGCTTTTTTTGACATCAGACGGAGGAATTACTTGGGAGGAACGAGCATCAGGCGGCTACTCGATTACCGATATCGAAATGCTTGATGCGAACAATGCTTTGGCAACAGCCAATCATTGGAGCGGGAATTACATTCTCTCGACAACCGATGGGGGCGTAACATGGAATTACATGCTCAGTCCTGTTCAGCAATACCTTAAGGCGGTTTCATTCTCAAGTCCATTGTATGGGATGGTCGCCGGCAGGGATGGCACAATCTTA
The DNA here is from genome assembly GCA_004322375.1 of Bacteroidota bacterium. Classification (GTDB taxonomy): domain Bacteria; phylum Bacteroidota; class Ignavibacteria; order UBA10030; family SZUA-254; genus FW602-bin19. The sequence goes on along the minus strand of SCUC01000425.1, from coordinate 4,429 downwards.
CGTACTGCCGATGGCGGCGTTTCGTGGACATCATTCACAACAGGGTATATCACAGAGCTATATGATATTGCCGTCACTGATTCTCTTCATGCTACGACAACAGGGAATGAAGGGAAAATATTTCGAACGAGCGATGGCGGGAATACATGGAGCAGGTATTTTATTCAAGAGAATAACACCGCGTTATATGGCGTTTTCTTTTCGGACATCAATAATGGAACGGTTGTCGGTTCGTCGGGAATTATTTACCACACAACCGATGGAGGAGGCGCATGGAGTAAACAACCATCGAATACGTCGGAGATTCTTCATAGCGTCGCTTTCAGCAATTCACTACGCGGCGTAGTTGTTGGAAACGGGACTATTCTTGTTACGTATGATGGAGGAAGTACATGGAATGCTATCGAAGCAAAGTATGATTACTACCGGGATGTTGCCCTGCAAGGATCTCAGAACATCGTTATGATTGGCTCCGAGTATGGCATTATCGTAAGAACTTCGCTTACCAACTGCTCATTCATTTCAAATGCAATTTCTCCCGGAAAAGACGCTCAACAGGTTACGTTAGAGTATTCGCCCCCCCTGGTCGCCTCCCTGAGCCTAACATGGCAGCTGGTACCGTTCTTGAATACTGATAAATATATTGTTCAGCTTTCGCGTGATTCGACATTCAACACAGACACGGTTGAAAAGATTCGGACCATTACCGGTGTGGAGAACATTTTTTCCGAGCAATATTCTAATCTTTCAGGAAAAACTAACTATTACTGGCGTGTCGCGCTGGTGTATTTTAATAGCAGTCGTACAGTGTGGTCTGATACATGGAAATTTACAACCGCGGGCGGTTCTCTTTCGGGAATTGTGTTTAAGGATTTTAATAAAGATAGCAGCTACACTCCCGATGAATCCGGCATAAGCTCGCGTCGCGTATTGCTCTCCGGGAAGAAGCAGGGAGAAATTATCACCGATTCATCCGGAAAATATTTATTTGATGGATTAGATTCAGGAGTATACGTCATCAAGTGCAGCGCAGCCTCACCGTGGAAAATGACAACTCCGTCCGATAGCTTCGCGATTGAGTTACCAGTAAATGATTCGCTCTATAATATTAATTTCGGTCAGTACTATCCCTGGAATTCTGTCAGCGGCCTTGTATTTTACGACGAAAATGAAAACGGCGTAAAAGATGACGGAGAATCTGGGGTAGATGGTTGCGGTGTACGTATTAAGACTGCTTCATATAACGATACAATTTTTACTGTTTCTACCGGATTTTATCTTTTCCCCGGACTCAGCGTCGAACCATGCAGTATTCTTGTCCTGCCGCCAGAGCGGTGGGAAATGCTTGTGCCGCGTTTGGTTAAAGGGTACGACATTTATTTCGGGGGGATTGATAAACAGGTTACTAATGTTCATTTTGCCATTCACCCGATACCCCGAAGGGTGAAAATTGATATGCAGTATCATGACAATAATCTCAATACGATGACAACCATTCGGTGGGGAGTTCGCCCCGGGGCAACTACCGGCATCTGGAATGCCGATACCTCAGCAAAGCGCGCCGATTACTCGGAAGGAGAAGAAGATTTGCCGCCTCAAATTCCCAATGGATACGACGTGCGGCTTGTTAAACCGCCTCGTTCCGGCTATCTCTTTGGTAATGGCTCGTGGGTTGATATGCGCCCCTTCAATTCTCCCGCGCAAATTGATACCTATAAAATTTCCTTTACAACAGGATTTCTCTCCAATGGAAGCTACCCTGTCACGTTTTCATGGTCGAAGGAAGCAATCCAATCTTCGTACGCGGGAGCAGTTGAACTGGATGACCTTAATGGTTCGATCTACGATATGAAATCTCTCGATAGTCTCGTTATCACCGATAGCACGATGCACACGTTGCTTCTCATCGCCTCTTCTCCGATGCTGCCGCCCGTAGGAGTTTGGCAACGCGACGAATCCATGCCCACGGAATTTATTCTGGAGCAGAATTATCCGAACCCGTTTAATCCGGTAACAGTTATTCAGTATTCAGTCCCCAGTAGTCAGTATGTCAGTTTGAAAATTTTCAATATCCTCGGTGAGGAAGTTGCAACGCTTGTTGACGGAATGCAAGATGCAGGATTCAAGATGCAGGAGTGGGATGCTTCGGGGATGCCGAGCGGGGTGTATGTTTACAGGCTAACGGCTGTAGGACAAGATGGCATCTTGTCCTACATAGAGACGAAAAAATTATTGTTGCTGAAATAACATTGGTTGGTTCTTCGGGCATAACCTTCTGAACTCGTGTAAGAGGCGGCTAAGAATAAAACGGACACCGCAATCAGGGAAGAAGAACCAAAACAAGAGCTTTGTAAAGGCAAAAAGGATGAATATTGTTCAATACAAGCTAAAAAAGGTCAACTAACGGCATTACCTCCCTTTTTGTTATAGAGGTTATTGATATTCAAATGACAATTTAATATATTGCCATAGTCGTATAAGGAGCTTCAACTACAATGAACAAAAAATATACTCTCTCGTGAGATAGGCATGGTTCACCCTCCGGTGAAAAAATCGCGTTTTATGTCCGCGCCGGCATGGATGGCTCGTTATGTTATCCGTGTGATAGCCCTTGCGCTATTGCTTTTCATGACCCTCCACAGTCTTCGCACGCAAATCAAGACAGGTGATAATCGTTCTCTTCCCTCGACATCGTCTTTTCAATCAACCTCAATTTTATCTAACTTTGAAGAAGTCAACGCGGGGTTGCCTCCTAGTCGTAAAGCATATTGGGGAGATTATGACGATGACGGCGACCTTGATATTTTGCTTCTCGGAGGTCCTGAGGGTAATGCGGTAACTTCCTCCCGAATATATAACAATACCGCGGGCGCGTTTTCCGATATCGGCGATAGTCTTCCTCGCGGCGATCAGGCGGAGTGGGGCGATTTCGATAACGATGGAGATTTGGATATCGTTATCGGGGGTCCTACGCAGCCGAACAATTTAAATTGTTTTACAACAATCCTCCGTAACGATTCAGGTAATTTCAATGCCATCAACGCATCGTTGTTGGGAGTACAGGGATTGGTTTCATGGGTTGATTATGATAACGATGAGGATTTAGATCTTCTTGTATCCGGTCATTCCCCGGATGACCATACCCAAATAGCGCGCCTGTATAAAAATACATCCGGCGTTTTCACAGAAATCCCGACGAATCTTCCCGGCGTTACGTACGGCGATATCGCATGGGCAGATATGGAAAACGATGGCGATCTTGATGCTGCAATTTCCGGGATTGATAATGTCAGATTAACGCGCATTTATAGAAATAACAATGGAAACTTAAACTTGTTTTTAGAATTGGAAGGCGTTCGAAGCAGCACTGTTGCCTGGGGCGACTATGATCAGGATGGATATCCCGATTTATTTGTCGGCGGCGAATGTGATACCGCCCCTTATTGGGTTGCTTCCATTTATCGAAGCGTTTATGGATATGCCTTTGTTAACATCCATGCCCCGCTTGCCGGGATTTCAAATGGCGCGGCAGAGTGGGGTGACTTTAATTTCGATGGATACTTAGACCTTGCCTACTCAGGCGGACAATTAGGGGGGGCTAAAAATCTCTATATATATTATAATGATTTCGGCACATTTCCACCTACGCCACAAAGCCTGTCAGGATTATGGTATAGCTCTACCGAGTGGGGAGATTTTGATGGAAATAAAAGTCTTGACCTTCTCGTTGCTGGAACGACAGGAAACTCTCCGAACGGTAATTTCACTACGAAAATCTATCGAAACACCATGCAGCGTCCTGGTAATGTTTTCTCCTTAACGACTGAAACTCAAATGGGCGCCATAAAAAGGGTTCCTGACCAACCGTGGTACGTGGCGGGCGCAAATGTTGTATTAACTGCAGTTTCAACAAGTCGTTACCAGTTCTCAGGATGGGGAGGCGATATCCTGCCGTCAGAAAATACGGGTAACCCGATCACCATTACCATGAATAGCGATAGAACGATAACGGCAAATTACAGACGATTTTTCATTTTACATACATCCGCAACGAATGGAATCATTCTTAAAAATCCTCCCCTTGACTATCTTGAAGAGGGGACGGCTGTCGTTCTCACCGCAAAACCGGATACCGGTTATCTCTTTACCGGTTGGAGCGGCGATGTACCGGGCGATAGTCTTCTCGTGAACCCTCTGCCTGTTTCGATGTACTCTGATAAAAACATCGTTGCAAACTTCACGCTCAATCCGAACAATACGTTTTTAACATTGAACGCTGCCAATGGCACGATATCAAAATACCCGAACCGCGCCTGGCATTTTCCGGATGAGGCGGTTACCCTCATAGCAACCCCTTCTGAAGGGTACTTGTTTAGTCACTGGAGCGGGGAGATTTCTGAAGGAGATAGCTTACAAAATCCTTTTGTTG
>SCUC01000424.1 GCA_004322375.1 Bacteroidota bacterium | reverse complement strand
GATTGTATTTGAAACTGCCTGCATGTACGTAACGCTATTGCTCGGCGGCAATGATGCTAACCCGGAGGTAGAATCCGAACGTATCTCCCTCGGTATCGTCATCTGCCCAAAGCCTTGTGTAGCAATGAACAAATAACCTACAATGAATAACCAAACGTTCTTCATGGCTGCCTCACAACGACATAGTGAAGAATTTTATTGCTGATATTCGCTAATTGGTCTCTTGCGACAAACTCAAACCGGTACGTTCGTGCCAGAGTATTCCACGGCATTTGAAATCTGTTCATATAAATTCCATCGCCTGCTGTTGTGTCATACTTCTCATCGTTTTGCAAGCCGTCATCATATAACCCGAACTTCCTATTGGTATCGCTGGGTGAATCGAGATTTCGAAAATACACTTCTGCAATATCGCCTATGCCATCCGAATCTGAGACTGCTAAAGATATGAAAAAAACTACTGAATAAGGTTCAGGGGGCAAAGTTATCGTATCCGGCGCTGCTAAATCCGAGATGACAGGATCGCTGCTATATCGAGTCACAGTTACCGCATGTATATCGGAATTGCTTGTCAGGTTCGATTTATCAACTGCATACACCTCGACTGTATAATTACCGACGTTTACTCTTTTTATCTTGAAGGAAACATCCGCCGTATAATATGCTTCCGGAATCGCTGATGAAAATGGAACGGGAAACGGCTCAAGGGAGAGTTCTCCTTGCACAATGATAGCGCGCGAAGCAGGTTTAAGAATTTGATAACGCACGGATTTTATATCGCCTATTCCATCTACATCGGCAGCGTTTGCGGATAGATTGACATGAAGCGTTAATTCATCATCCGGTGTGCGTTGCCCGCTCCACGGAATTGTATCCGTGTCTACGAGATTGGGGGTAACTGTCAGACCTCTGACAATCGGGAGATTGATAGGAGATTCTATCAGATTCGTGTTCTCGTTATCGCATGAAAACAATAAAAGACTTAATGCAAGGAGACTGAGATATGGAAGAAATAATCTGTAATTCAATTGTAGTTTCTTTTATATAAATATTTTTTTTGGTGAGTTCTAAAAACTCAATATCACTCTGCGTTTTCTCTGCGTGCTTTCATTCTCTTTTATTTCAAAACTCTGTATAGCGATGGGTTTTATACCCATCGCTGCAATGTTTAATCTATTTTAAGATACTATCAATAGGTGAATCGAACTATTATTCCGAATCATACTTGACGATACTAAAAACATCAAAACTGCTTAAACGTTCCCTTCCATGAAGAAATGTTAGCTCGATAAGAAATGCCAGGCTAACAATCTCCCCGCCGAGACGCTTAACCAGCGTTGTCGTCGCTTCAACGGTTCCTCCGGTTGCCAACAAATCATCAACAATAAGAACGCGTTCCCCTTGTTGAATGGCATCACGATGAATCTCCAATGAATCAAATCCGTATTCGAGTTGATAATCTTCTTTCAGAGTCTCAGCTGGTAATTTTTTCGGCTTACGAACGGGAACGAACCCGGCACTCAACCGGTATGCCAGCACGCTCCCGAAGATAAATCCTCTAGATTCCACGCTTACAACTTTCGCGATTCGCTCCGTTTTGTATCGTTCAACCATCAAATCTATTGCAGATATAAATGCTTCTGCATTTTTTAATAATGTGGTAATATCCCGAAACACAATCCCCTTCTTGGGGAAATCCGGTATGTTTCGTATATGCGAGCGCAAGTTTTCTTGGTTCACCATTCCAGTTTCTCTTTCTTCAAAAATGATTCGATGCCCTTCTTGAAATCTTCTGTTTTTCTCGTAAGAGCATTGAGGTTGGCAGTAAACTCCAGGGAATCTTTGAAGCTTAATTCATTCATCCTATTGAATAGCTCCTTTGTCAACGCGACGGAATTCGCGCTCGTAGTGGAAGCAAGAGTTTTTGCAAACTTCATTACATGTTCAGACAAGGCAGAGTCATGAACTACTTCTGTTACAAGTCCCCTTGCTGCTGCGGTTGAGGAATCAATTACTTCCCCTTGAAGTACAAACTCCTTTGCTCTTCCTTCGCCCATCCGCTTTACAAGAAATGGTAATATAATTGCAGGAACAAACCCGATGCGAACCTCCGGCACGCCAAGCTTTGCAGTATCCTTTCCTGCAAAAACATAGTCGCATACTGTGGCCAAGCCACAGCCGCCGCCTAACGCAGCTCCGTTCACCATGGCAATAACCGGTTTCCTTGTTACATAAATTGTCTGAAGAAGCTTGGCAAGGTTACGCGCATCCTCCAAATTTTCTTCATGGATCTTTTCAGAAATCATGTGAAGAAATTCCATATCCATTCCCGCGCAAAATGTCGTCTCTACTCCCGTAAGAATAATAACGCGGCACGCAACATTACGCCCTAATGATTGAAATGCCTCCGTCAATTCCCGGATCATTACGTCATTAAGAGCATTTCTCCGTTCAGGACGATTCATCACAACAGTTCCCAAACGCTCCTCTAGCGTATAGTTCACTGTTGATAAATTCATTCGTATGATAACGTGTTCCTTTACTATTCGAACATTAGTTATGACTTGTTCATAAGATGTTTTGAAAGCTCGCGCTTGAGTATCTCAAACGCTTCTTCCGGCGTATCCGCAAATTGAAATAGCTTCAAATCTTCTTTTGAGATTGTATGATATTTTAGCATGAAATCAAAATTAAGCACCTGTTTCCAGTATGAGGGACCATACAATACTACCGGGATTTTCGATTCCACTTTTTTTGTTTGAATCAGGGTCAGCACTTCCATCATCTCATCTAACGTTCCAAACCCGCCCGGGAACATCACTAATCCCTCCGCAAGCGACATGAACCAAAGCTTTCGCATAAAGAAATAATGAAACTCGAAATTTAAATTTGGCGAAAGATATGCATTCGATTCCTGCTCATGCGGCAAACTAATATTCAACCCGATTGATTTCCCGCCCGATAGGATTGCGCCTTTGTTTGCTGCCTCCATGATCCCGGGTCCTCCGCCCGAACAAATAACAAAATGATGTCCATTTTTCAATTTATGCGACCATTTTGTTAGCATGGAAGAAAGTTGAACTGCATCCTCATAATAGCGCGACATTTCAATATCAATCTCTGATTCATCGAGTTGTCTTTTGAATGCTGCGGAGTTTTTTTCCGTCCGTGATGCATTTTTCAGAAGCTCCCGATGATGTTTTCTCGCTTCCTTCTGAGGTTTGATGCGGGCAGATCCAAAAAAAACAATAGCTTCCTTTATCCCTTCTTTTTTAAATCTGTGTGCAGGTTCTAAAAATTCCGCTAAGATACGAATTGTTCTCGCATCCGGGCTGATCAGAAACTCTAAATTTTTATACGCCTTTGGCGTGCGAATACTTTTTGACTTCATCAAATTCCTTTATATAAGCTGACGATTCTCTGTGCGCGACCGTTTGATGGAAAAAGTTATCCCCTCACATGAACCATCATGCAAATTGG
>SCUC01000423.1 GCA_004322375.1 Bacteroidota bacterium | reverse complement strand
CCTCTATTCACCGCCATATCAATCGAAGCCAAACTTTTTTCAAGCATGCCCTGAGCAGGTGTTTTTTGCTGGAGAAGGTTGCTTTATCCTAAGATAATCGCAAGAATATTATTAAAATCATGAGCTATTCCGCCGGCTAACGTGCCAAGCGATTCGAGCTTTTGAGACTGGAGCAATTTTTGCTCAAGCTCTCGGAACTCTTTTTCCGCCCGCAACCTCTGTGTAATATCACGAATCACAACCTGTACTGCAGGCGCGCCTTGAAAGGATGAAGGAATTGCGGTAACCTCCACATCAACTATCGCCCCGTCAAGCGTAATTAATTTTTCTTGTATCATAGGAGTTATTTCTCCTCCGGCATTTTGCTGTACCCGTTCGAGAACAAATTTCCGGTAATCCGGGTGAACAAAATCCATAATGGGCTTACCAAGCAGATCGCGCGGCTCTCGAGCTCCAAACAACGCAGCGCCGGAAGCATTGGAAAACACAAATTTTCCATCCTGATGAATGACGATAGCATCCGGGGATAACTCAACAAGTGAGCGGTATCGTTCCTCGCTTTCGCGTAGCCTTGCTTCCGTTCCTTTTCTTTCAGCAATTTCGCTTTTTAACTCTTGAGTACGTTCATCAACGCGAACCTCTAAGGTACGATTTAAATCCTCAAGCTCTGTTTGAGCTACCTGCAAGTGAGCTACCATTTTGTTAAACGAGGCGGCAACATGCCCAATTTCATCTTCCGAAGCTATTTCTGCCCGATGGGACAGGTCGCCTTCAGAAATAGTTTCGATGGTTTTAACAATCTGACGTAACGGTTTTGTGATCAGGCTACTAATCCCATAGACAGCCAACATGCCGATAATGAAAACGACAAGGCTGATAATAGCAATATTACTTTTGCTTCGTTCCACTTCACTTATAACATCGTTCAAGAGAACACCGATGTATAACGTTCCGATTTCTTTACTATTGTAAAGCACCGGCGTAGATGCTTTAAAAATACAGGTATCGTTGCCGAGGAATATTTTTTCTTTGACATTCAGATAATCCGAACGTTCAGCGTCCCCCCCGTTATAGCCAACCACTGCGTTTCCGGAATCGTTGTGGATAACAATATACAGCACATCCTTATTCAGCTTAGTGCTTTGCAATTCTTCGTTCAGTGTTTGAAGATCCGAAAAGAAGAGAGCGGAGCTTAAGCTAAATGCCCTCATCCGGGCGATAGTTTCTGTTTTAGCAATTTGGGCTCGTTCAGCTTGCTCTTCCAACCGCGCCGGAATATAGATATACATGAACAATGCAATCACGCCCACGAGCATCGAAAAAAGAATGACAAGCTTTGTCCGAAGCGAGAGAGAACGAATTGTATCTACGGCTTTCATGGAGAACGACTAACGAATTATCTTTGAAAGTTTTAAAAGCTGTGAGTTAAAATCAACACCGGCATCCTTTGCCGCTTCTACATTTATCAATATTTGGGGATTATCACCCTTACTATCTATAACAATCATCATGCCATGATTCATATATTCGGGGACTCCCGTAAAAGTAACGACGTTCATGCTGTGACATGTCGCCGCAATTGCTGATACATCTACCCCCCGAAGAGGCGTTACATACACTACATCAATATTGTTGCGGGTAAGTATGCTATCTAGTCCGGCAGCAGATTGAATCGGCAACGGAACACAGGAAAGG
>SCUC01000422.1 GCA_004322375.1 Bacteroidota bacterium | reverse complement strand
TATCTTGGCATAAATCTGTTCTAATAACTGGTGTTTTTATCATGGCTTTTTAGAATATATAACCACTTCCTTGATTTTTAAATTCCTCTGCTTTTTCCTTAACCTGACAGCATTGCCCCTTAGTCCCCTCTCAAGAGGGGATTTATTCCCCTCCTTGCCTACCTACGGTTCGTAGAACGGCTTGTAGAGGAGGGCAGGGGTGGGTTGACAATCAACAAAAAGCAACGACTAATAGCGTTTGCATACCATCAGTTATTAGGCAGTTAAAAGATTTAACAACCTCAAAAGACCCGTAGGGAGTTCTCGCGGCAGTTATAGGTTTTTAAGGCTTCAATATTGATTTCGATTAAACTTTTCACAATATTAGAGTGTCTTATGGTAAACGCCCGCAAGCGATTTGTTGAGCTGTATTGATGTATGGTACAATTCAACGTTGTATTTTTATTTTTGAGGTTCGCCATGAAAAAAATATTACTCTTTAGCTTCGCGCTGGTTCTACTGCTAAGTGTCGTAGGATTTGCGCAAACCCCTTCTCCTGCAAACCTGACTGCAACTGTTGTTACCACGGGGCATCATCCTGCGGTAAAGCTCGCCTGGGAATATGATTCGATGAATGTTCCTGTCAGATTCGGTATTTATAAAAAATTCGGCTTGCTCGAAGATACATCGAGCAGGTTTTACAGAATCTGGACAACCCACAATAAACAGTATATTGATTATTATGTTCGGCCGGGGATGACCTACTCGTATTATGTTACCGCCATCGTGCAACATACGGAAAGCGAGCCTTCCAACAGTGTTGAAGCCGAGGTCGTGCAGCCTGTAGTTCCCCACGGGGTTATCAGCGGCGTTCTTTTTGAAGATTCAACAAATGCCGTGCTGGTGCGAGGCGTGGTTCATTTTGTTCCCGCTTCAAACATCGTGACTATGCCGAAGGTTATCGAGACGGATAGCAACGGATTTTTTAAGGCTCGGTTAAACGCTGGAACCTATTACATGTTCACTGCGGCGCGAGGATATGTTCCGGAGTATTACGACAATGCAGCTACGCTCCGGGATGCGACAGTAATAACCGTACAGAATAATGATTCTCTTGTGTTTCTCGTGGGACTTGCAAAGATTGTTCCGCCAACGTTTTATACTTTGAGCGGATCGGTAAAGGATAGCGCCGGCTCCCCCCAGCGCGCAGAAGTACGCGCCTTTTTAGTCAATAGACCAAACGGGATTATGCCTCATGCTCACAAGCTACGCACCTTCACCGATTCGCTAGGGAATTTCACTCTCACGCTCAAGGAGAATGACACGGTTGTGATTTATGTTTTTCCCCACAACCGCACGCTCTTGCCGGAGTACTGGGATAATAAGCGCACGTTTGCCGAAGCCGATAGAATTGCGATAACGGGAAATATCGCCGGCATCAATGTAACGCTCGACTCAAAACCGGTGTTTGCCAATGGCATCAGCGGGACGGTTACCGATTCTGAGGGAACGACGCCACTGGGCGCGTTCATCTACGCGTACCGGAAGGCAAATACCCATCCCATGATGACAAAATATTTTGCCGTTACCGATACGCTCACAGGCAGCTACTCGTTCACAAATATGGAGCCGGGAAATTATATTCTTCTCTGCTGGTCGCCGGGGTATAAATCAACCTATTTCAGGTACGACGGAATGCCAACGCTCGATTGGAGATTCGCCGATAGCATTGTTGTCCCAGAGAATGCTGTAATTGAAAATATTGATTTCCGCTTGTGGGCGCTGCCGCACCGGAATGGAAAAACATCGGTGCAGGGGAATGTGCTTGCTTCGACGGGTAGCGGGCTTGATGCCGTGCTTGTGTATGCGCTCGATGGGAACAATGCCGTTGCCGGAAGCGCTGTTACAGACCTGGATGGCTCGTATGAAATAGAAGGTCTTACGACCGGGAGCTATTCCTTAGTTTCCAGCGCGATGAATTATCAAGACGGAAAAATCGGCGATGTTGAGGTTACCGATGAGTATGAAATTCTTCAGTTCGATGCCGAGCTAAGTCCCGATCAGGTTCTCAGCGTTCGTGATGAGGTTGCGGCGCCTTCGGAGTATCGGTTGAACCAGAATTATCCCAACCCGTTCAACCCGGGGACTGTGTTGTCATTTGTCATGGGTAATTCGTCATTCATTACCTTGAAGGTGTATAACATTCTTGGCAACGAGGTGGCAACGCTTGTGAACGGAGAGATGAGCGCAGGCGAGCATACGCTCTATTTCGACGGGAGCAATTTAAATTCGGGCGTTTATTACCTGAAGCTGGAAGCGGACAACGCGTTGGTTGCCGTGAGAAAGATGTTGCTCGTGAAATAACGTTGACGATTGAGTCGTTGACGATTTGAACATTGTGGAGAGCGAAGCAATGATTTTCTGAAGTTACGCATAAATAAGGTTTAGCAGCCCACGACTTAAGTCGTGGGCTGCTGGTAACAATTTTATTCGTATTCATGATACTTACGCAACTGCCATGCCTACTATTTTTAAGTTTGCCTCATAACTCAACCTCTCTACGAGGTCGTAGACCCTCAATCCCCTTTCTCTTGTCCACAACGGTATGCTCTTGGCACAAGAGAAGGGTGATGAGTTCGCGTCATCAATTTTAAAAGCCGGCTCCGGAAACGGGGTCGGCATTTTCGTTATCGTGGGTTCTTATCTCAAGAAAAAGCATTCGAGGTTTCATACTAAGGCGTATCGTATAGCATCTCGTATGAAAAATGTATTTTACTTTTAGTCGTGCAAAACGCTATCATTTTAAAACTTTTTTTATTACTCTTGAGTTACAGTAATAACGCCCGCCAGCGAAGTGTGTCAACTGCTTACGAGGACATGCTATTTAGTAAACATTTTCAAAGAGGTCTTTATGAAAAGTAAACTACTCCTATGTCCGGTGCTTTTGATGTTGGTCATAGTTCCGGGCTTCGGACAAACACCTGCACCAACAAATCTAACCGCAGTCTCAAGCGCATCGCTTTGCGCGCCCGCTATCATACTCTCGTGGGAGTATCCTTCGGAAACGGAGAGCGTGGAGTTTACCGTCTATAGAAAAAGCGGAGCCTTAGACGATACAAGCGTTCAATTCGAAATCGTAAAACGCACAGACGATACCCGTTATTGCGATTACCATATCGAACGCGGCGTGACCTATTCCTACTATGTTGCTGCCGGAGTAGGAGAAACGGAAGTCGCTTCTCTTACCATGGTCGAGGCTCAAGTTCGTCCTATCGAGTTCGGGGTTATCAACGGTACCGTGGTTGACGATTCGACCAATCTGCCGCCTGAAAAATACATGGTCAAATTTTATCCTTATGATGGGACAGACGATGACCATGACGACGACGATGAGGAAGAATGTGACGATGACGATTGCGACCACGATGATGACGACGAGTGCGACGCTATCGTAGTGTTTTCCGACAGCAACGGCAATTTTTCCGCGCGGCTTGCAACAGGCGATTACTACCTGCGCGTCTCCGCGGAAGGCTATGTTAAGGAATACTATGATAATGTTTTGAAAAAGAAAGAAGCAACTCTGGTTCGTGTAGTGGCGGATGATACGTTAACATTTACCATCAGGATAGCAAAAAAGACCAAGCCGCAATTCTATACGCTGAGCGGCTGGGTGAAAGATGAAAGCGGCAACCCGCAGCGCGCAACCGTAACAGCGTATGTTGTGAACAAACATAACGCATGGGATTGGCACTGGTGGGAATGGGGCGAGCGAAAGCTGCACGCGAAAACCGACCCCGCCGGCAATTACTGGCTGCGATTGAGGGGAGGGGATACCGTGGTCGTGTTCGTGAAACCGAAAGACCATGATTATCTTTCCGAATACTGGGATAACAAGCGAACGTATGAAGAGGCTGATAGAATTGCAGTTGCCGGCAACGTGTTCGAGGTCAATGTTACGCTCGACCCGAAGCCTGTGTATCCGAACGGGATTACGGGATATGTTCTTGACGCCGACGGCGTGACGCCTCTCGACGCCCGCGTTGTCGCGTATAACCGGACGCACGATAATCGCCGATGCAACCGGTATTACACCGAAACAGATTCAACAGGAACCTATTCATTCGCGAATCTCAAACCGGGCTCGTACATCGTGCTTGCGTGGTCGAAAGGCTACAAGCCGACCTATTTCCGCTACGACGGTGAACCGACGAGAAAGTGGAAGGAGGCTGATTGGATTGCCGTTTCGGAAACGACTGTAGTCGGGAATATTGATTTCAGGCTGAACGCGCGAAGAAATCATCATACGCAAACGGTTGTCTATGGCAGCGTCAGCGCATCGGCGGGAGGAATGGCGGATGCCGCGCTGGTGTATGCCGCGAACATCAACGGCGAGCTTGAAGGGAGCGCCATGGTAGAGATGGACGGCTCGTACGAGATTGAAGGATTGGGAACGGGCGCCTACCTGCTTACCGCTACTCTCATGGGGTACGATGATGCGCAATCCGATGGGATTAGCATTGTAACATCGAATGAAAGCAAGCGGGCGAATATGACGATAAGTCCGGATGGGACTATGGGTCTCGGCGAAGGCGGGTTTATAGCAACGCAATACCGCTTGAACCAGAATTATCCCAACCCGTTCAACCCCGGGACTGTCGTGTCATTTGTCATCGGTACTTCGTCATTCGTTACCTTGAAGGTGTATAACATCCTTGGCAACGAGGTGGCAACATTAGTGAATGGCGTTGTTCCCGCGGGCGAGCATGAGGTGAGGTTCGATGGAAGTAGCCTTCCATCGGGAATTTATATCGCCAAGCTCTCCGCGAACAATGCAGTAGTCTCTGTGAGAAAAATGATGCTAATGAAGTAAGGTCCTCAACTTTATTAGACATCGGAAAGAGCCGTCTCTGTGTGGGCGGCTCTTTTTTTTGTAATATAAACGAAAGCCAGTGTGATAGGAGTCCGTTAGGTAAGACTTATTGGGATATAGATAATTATGGAAAAAGATACAATCTTTCTTCATCGTTTGAGGTTGAAGAATTGATTCGCTTATTTTGCGCTTGCGATTTTGAATGAGTTCTTGATTGTTTCAGCCTTTTGTTTGGTTTACTAAACGTCACCGATTTTATAGCCGGAACATTCATCTTAAATGGATTCTCCAATTCAGGGTAGAAAATAACTATACATGATGGAAACGGAGCGGGTTGTGTTC
>SCUC01000421.1 GCA_004322375.1 Bacteroidota bacterium | reverse complement strand
CTCAGGGCATGCTTGAAAAAAGTTTGGCTTCGATTGATATGGCGGTGAATAGAGGAGCGGAGTTAGTCAGGCAAATTTTAACCTTTGCCCGTAAAGCGGATCAGGTGTTTGACTTGCTTGATATAAACGTAATGATTGAAGAACATGTTCGGATGTTATCTGAGACATTTCCTAAAATTATCTCTATAGATGTTGAGCTAGACCCGGCAATGCCCCAGATTTACGCTGACCCGACACAAATTCACCAAACACTTTTGAACCTGTGCGTAAATGCGCGCGATGCTATGCCGGATGGCGGAACGCTTCTGCTCCAAACGAAATTAGTTAAACAGGAGATGGTTAAAAAACGGTTTTCACAGGCTTCTGATGAGCAATATCTTTGCATGAGCGTGCTCGATACGGGTATTGGTATGGATGAGGAGACAGTAAAAAGAATTTTTGATCCATTCTTCACAACCAAAGAAGTAGGCAAAGGAACGGGACTTGGGCTTCCTGTTGTGTATGGAATAATGCAAGGACATAGAGGATTTATTGACGTAGAAAGCGAGAGAGGTAAAGGAACCGCGTTCCATCTCTATTTTCCTGTAACCAATGTTGTAGATGAGAATCCGGACGCTCAACAGGAAGCCAATGATACTGTTCCCGGCGGCTCAGGAACTATTCTGTTTATTGAAGACGAAGAGCCGGTACGCATTATAGCCACGGTTCAGTTAGAAATGAATGGTTATAGCGTGATTCTTGCAAAAGATGGTGAGGAGGCAATTGACCTGTACCAGCATCATCAAGATGAGATTTCTCTCGTATTTTCCGATATGGGATTGCCGAAATTGAACGGTGTGCAGGTATTCACCCGTATTAAAGAAATAAATCCGAAGGTCAAATTTATTTTTGCCTCAGGATTTATTGAGCCTGAAAAGAGATCTGAATTACTGAGAGCGGGAGTTATAGATATCCTTCATAAGCCTTATCAGGCATCCGAAATGTTGAGGAGCATTCGCGATGCGCTGACAGGTTTGCAGGGCTAAATTTCAGGAGACAACCGGAATGGGACTCATCGCAAACGGTGAATAGCGAATTGCCAATTGTGAATGGGGGAGGGGCGTCTGAAACAGCAAAGGGTCGGGAAATCCCGACCCTTTAAGAAAAAAAGAAACACAGAGCCTTACATCTGTTCTTCCATCCGCTGACGATATGCGCGGCGAACGGCTTTAATTTTCTTCATACGTTTTTCTACAGAAGGCTTTGTGTAATACGAGCGTCGTTTTACTTCCTTCAAAACCCCCGACCGCTCATATTTTTTCTTAAAGCGTCGGATAGCGCGATCAACGTTTTCATTTTCCTGGATTGTAATGCCTACCACCGACTTCACCTCCTCTCCCACGTGGTACAAAAAATAAGTTAGTAAAAATCATGAAATGGTTAGCGTAAATTCTCGATAAGTGTTTTCTGCCCCTCTTTTTCAAACGATACGATAATCGCCTGGCTGCCGCTGGAAGTTCTCACCTTGCTGAGCACCTTGCCTACGTCGTTCCACTCGCTGTGGAAAATTGCTTCGCCTATTTTAAACGTTAGTTCCGGCGTGTACGTGGTTGCTTTTGCAGCATCGAGCGCAATGCCGCTCTCCGCTTGCAACGCTTCCCTTGCATTAATGAGCGTCATATGATGGCATCGCGTGCAGCGACACCATGCTTTATCCGGAGTTGTGGTCATCTCGCCCATCAATTCCATACGGGTGGTTTTATTACAATATCCACAAAATCGCTGAGAAAATTTTGAACGTGACATGGAGTTGTCCCTCAATTACTTAATATGGAGTTTGTGATAGTGTGTTCCGGTTGAGCATATCGGAACGGAGTTAGTTGTTATAGGGCGTACTGATACACAGCCCTTAAGTGTTGATTGTAGAGGCAAAAAAACATTCCACTCCGCAGTGTGATTATAGGGTAATAGCTAAAGCGAAGTTCCAAGAAAGGGAGGGAGTGTAGAAAGCCAATGACATATTCAATATAGTAAAAATCTTAATTTTGTCAAATCTACTTAACGATTTGGTAATAATAAGAAAAACCGCTATATTTATTCAATTTTAAGCGAAAAAAAAGCATCTTTTTGCAATCAGGGGCCCTTAGCTCAGTTGGTCAGAGCAGTTGACTCATAATCAACGGGTCGCAGGTTCAAGTCCTGCAGGGCCCACTTACTCAGTTTAGGAGCGCGAATTGGGAACCATGAATGTTGGATTTCTTATTTTTTGCTCAGCGGTCATTGCTCTCCACTCTAAGCTCTCTACTCCAAGCTCACACCTCACTGTCTGCTACGCTTTGCAGCAACACACCCGCCTTTCAATACCAATTTCCCGTCAGCGCTCACTTTTATCCAATACGCTTTGCAGGGAACAATAACGTCCGACTGAACATAGCCGTTATGATATCCGAAGAACGGCGACTCAATCGAAGTCCCCAGAGGTGTAATGCACGATGTTGAAATCGTATCGCTGAGAGAGCCGAGCATATTCCAGCCAGCGTTGACAGCTATCGTGTCATCGTCGAGTTTATCGCCGATGATTGCCACGCTCTCTGAAGAATCGAACTTCAACCAATAACCGATTCCATTCTTTAACGAGTCTTCTAGCACATAGCTGCCCTCAAAAGTAAACGCCGGTGAAACGGAGGATGGGAATACAATTATTTTTCTGTTCTCTGGAACAACTAACGGCAACGAGAGCATGTTCCATTTTGCAAGTACCTCACAATCTCTCCGATAGCCGTGAAGGTTTCCAATATAAAGTCCGGCTGTATCCGTGCGGCTTACAATTGTGATAGTATCGAACGGTGATGTGGTTTGGCTCCATCCGGGGCGTTGCTCTTCATACAAATAGTGTTTTCCATAAAGGAGAGAGTCGAACACAAAATTACCGTTCACGTCCGTCACCTCAGTAGCGAATGGTGCAGCCGCGCCTGATTTATTCAAATAGATTCTCCAGCCTGAAATTGGTACCTCATCCGTGTCCTGCGAAGCATCGCCGTTCATATCGTTATACTTCATCCCGCTGATGCTTCCGAGCTTGAAATTTCCGAAATCGCACGTGTCGTTTCCGCCACTGGGGAGGAGTAGATTGCACCCGCCTACAATTTTTATCCATCCATCTTGCGGAGCTTCACTTACAATGTAATAGCCCGGAGGGATGTAGCTAAAGCAATAATGTCCATTTGCATCGGTTTGCGTGAATTGCGTAACGGGACCTTGAAGCAATATTGTCCATCCCGGCAGCCCCGGATCACCAATTTCCCGCACGCCGTTGCCATTAATATCCTCGAACTTCACGCCGCAGATGCTGCCCCTCTGACCGTTTCCAAAATCCGCATTCGTGATGGTGTCTCCCGAAGAAATCATGAAGGAGTATGAGCGTGTTCCGTTATTCGGATGGCATTTGGTTGTAACGACATTCGGCGAGATGACTCTCGGATAAGTCTGCACCCAGCCAACTTTGAGACTTTCCTCAACCGTATAAGTTCCGGCAGTAAGACTATCAAACCGGTAATAGCCGTTTGCATCCGTTACAGTGCGCGCAACAAGATTGCAATCTTGATAGAGCTTGATGACCCAGCCGCTCAAGCCTGCATCGCCGGAGATGGAGCTATCGGCATTGGTATCGAGGTATTTTTTGCCGGAGATGGAAGCGTACGCTCCACTGTTTCCAAAATCCTTTCCCGTTATGCTATCACCCGCCGTTATTGTAATAGTATAGTATCCCGTATCAGGAAACGTCTGCAC